>NZ_CFQVBI010000028.1:0-12083 GCF_986095205.1 Megamonas sp.
AAAAGGACTTAGTCCCGTAGAATACAGAACTAAGTCTCAATTAGTAGCTTAATTAATATGTCCAATATTTTGGGTGCATATCATCCAAACTTTAATGCTTTTATTTTTAGCCTAAATTATTATTTAGATAATACACGTGCTAAGCGTACTAATTCTGGGTCTAATGTTTTATTGTTATTTACAGAATCATGAAGGTCAATAGCTACAACTTTACCTTCGTTGATACCAAATACGATATTAGACTGACCATTGAGAAGTGCTAAAGCAGCTTTTTCACCTAACATACTAGCTTTTACACGGTCTTCAGCTGTTGGAGAACCACCACGTTGAACGTGACCTAATACAGTTACACGAGTATCGATACCAGTTTTTTCACCGATTTCTTTACCGATATCTACAGCACTGCCTACACCTTCAGCAACAACAACGATGCTATAACGGCGACCATTGTCATAAGATGTTTTGAGTTCATCACAAATTTTGTTAAGGTCATATTTAACTTCTGGAACAAGAACATATTCTGCACCACCAGCGATACCTGCCATCATAGCAAGCCAGCCACATTTACGACCCATAACTTCAAGAACGATGATACGACGATGAGCAGATGCTGTATCACGAAGTTTATTGATTGCATCTAAGATAGTGTTTAATGCAGTATCAGCACCGATAGTATAATCAGAGCCCCAAACATCATTATCGATAGTACCAGGAAGACCAACGATTGGCATACCTAAATCGCTTAATAAAGAACCACCAGTTAAGCTACCATCACCACCGATAATAACTAAACCTTCAATGCCATGGCTTTGAAGAATTTTAAGAGCTTCTTTACGAGTTTCTTCTTGTTTGAATTCTGGGCAACGAGCTGTACCTAAGAAAGTACCACCACGTTGGATAATATCACTAACGCTTTGAGAATTTAATTCTACGATACGATCTTCAAGCATACCTTTGTATCCATCATAGATACCAAATACTTTTACTCCTTCATAAAGAGCTGTACGAACTACCGCACGAGCTGCAGCATTCATTCCTGGGCTATCTCCACCACTAGTCATGATTGCAATAGATTTTAACATATCAAATTACCCCTTTTCTTCTTTGATATACAATATAATGCATATTATTAACTATATAGAAATGCTTATACTAAAATATAAACATATTCGCAACTTTTTAAATATCTGTATTTCCATCTACAGTATGATTTAATTTTACTAATACGCGCGTAATACGAACTCTATCTACTTCTTCGACAAAGAATTCATCATCGCCGAAATTAGCTTTTTGACCTACACGCGGAGGAGTATCTACTTGTGTAGAAAGCCAACCACCGATAGTATCTATATTTTCTTCTTCAATATTAGTGCCAAACATTTCATTTACATCATCAAGTAACATTTTCGCATCAAGGGAATATAATTTCTCTGTACGTTTTTCTACTGTTGGTCTTTCTTCGTCAAATTCATCTTGAATTTCACCAACAATTTCCTCAACAATGTCTTCTAAAGTAACCATACCAGCTGTACCGCCATATTCATCTACAACAATAGCTAATTGTAAACGTTTTCCTTGCATAAGTTTTAACAAATTACGCACTGGCATAGATTCTGGTACTACAGTAACTTCTCTTAATAATGACCTAATATCAATATTCTTACGCGCATACAATGGATTTAATAAATCTTTTATATGCAAAAATCCTACTATATTATCTTTATCCTCAATACAAACAGGATATCTTGTCATCTGTTCATTCAACGCTTTTTTTACATTTTCATCAAAAGAGTCTTCTAAATACAAACAAATCATATCTGTTCGAGGAATCATAATCTCTCTAACTGTAAGATTAGATAAATCAAATACATTATCTACAAAAGTCAATTCTGTTTTATCAATATATCCATGTTTATGACTTTCTTCCATCAATAAGCGAATTTCTTCTTCACTATGAGCTTCTTCACCTTCACTTGCCACTTCAAAACCAAGGCGAATTATTACCCAGTTAGCTACATGGTTTAAAATCCATACAGCCGGCCACATAATCTTGTGGAAAATAAGCATTGGTATAGAAATATTAAGTGTTACAGTTTCTGCTTTTTGAATAGCCATAGATTTTGGTGCTAATTCACCTAAAATGATATGCATTGCTGTAATGAGAGAGAAACCTACCACAAGTGCTATAGAATGAGCAAAATCTTCACCAAAGCCAAAGAACTGCACAACGGGTACTAATAAAGCTGCAACAGCTGGCTCACCAACCCAACCTAAACCAAGAGACGCAAGCGTTATCCCTAACTGTGTTACTGATAAAGATGCATCTAAATGGTCTGTGAGCTTTTTGGCATATTTAGCTCGTGTATTACCTTCTTGTAAAAGCGTTTCCAAACGAGAAGAACGAATTTTTACAAGGGCAAATTCCGCCGCCACGAAAAAACCATTCATAAACACTAAAAATACTACTAAAATTAATTTCAACAGAACTTCAACTAGCTCCAATAATTAATTACCTGCATCAATTCATTTATACTAACATTGAAACAGGTAATTCACCTCCTATATTGTATAAATTTAAATCTAGTATAATTATATAAAATCATAAGTTATTTTTCAACTTTTTCTTTATCTGAATATTTTTACGTTGTACTTACTTTTAATTTACATTTTAGTATAGTTAATAAAAATTCTTTAAATAGATTTAAAAATTCATATACTAGTTCAACGTATTTTAAGCTTTTTATAATACAGGAATTCCATTATTATCATCATAAGTAGCTGTACAATGAGGATAATTTGAACATGCCCAAAACCAACCATTTTTACCGCGAATTCTGCGTAAATTTCCTTCTTTACAACGTGTACATAAATATTTTGATGTAGCTTTAGTATTTTTATTTTTCTCTATAGGCATTGCTGAAAATTTTTCTTTAGGAGCAAAATTCATTTTTTTCGTATTTTCTCTAGCGATTAAATCCCAAGCTGAAATCAATTGATTATCTTGCTGAAATATCTCATTTTGCCCAGATTTTATATAATTTTTATCACTATTATTATAATTCATTTGTTGATAATTATTGAAATTAAATTTCGTTTTTTCTATATCTGGCTTGCCATCTACATCATTACAAGTCATGCGACAATTAGGAAAGTTAGAACAGCCCCAAAATTCACCATTTTTCCCTTTGCGTTTTACTAAAATACCTTGATTACATCTAGGGCATTTATATTCATGCTCTTGTACCAAAACTGTCTTTGTTGCTTTAATACATAAATTCTGCGTAAATTCTGCCTGTTTAGCTAAAAATTCTTCAATTGTTCCCTGACCTTCAGATAAAGAATGAAGATAATCTTCCCAAACAGCAGTAGAGTCTGGATATGTCATTTCATCTGGCAGTGCATCAATTAAAATATACGCCGACTGTGTTGGCACTAAATATTTCTTTTTACCTTCAAGCTGTAAAAAATTTCTCTTTACTAAATCTTCGATAATAGTCGCTCTTGTAGCTTCTGTGCCAATACCATAAATATCTTTTAATTTTTTCTTAACTTCTACATCTTTTACATATTTATGAATATCTTTCATACCTGCAAGTAGTGTCGAACTTGTAAAGCGAGTTGGTGGTTTTGTGGATTTTTTATCATATTCACCTTTTACATATTCTACTTCATCACCTTTTTTCATAAGTGGCAATGAATTTTGTTCTTCTTTTTCCTCATTATCTTCTTTTTTATCATCTTCATTTAAAGATTTTTCTTTATTATTTTGCACATATAATTCTTTCCAGCCCATCTGTTTTACGACTCTACCACTTGTTACAAACAATTCTTGCATATATTCTATGCTGATTTTAGTCTGGTCATAAATATGAACTGGATAAAATTGTGCTATATATGCTTGAGCTATTAAAAAATAAATATTTCTTTCTTCTGTGGTCAAACTCATTAAATTTACTTTTACCTTTGTTGGAATAATCGCATGATGAGCTGTGATTTTTTTATCATTCCATGCTCTACTTTTCGTTTTTAAATCACATTTTTTTGCCCAATTAGCCAATTGCTTTTCATTGATATTATATAAATTCTGCAAAATAATTTTAGCATCACCAAATTGGCTTTGTGGTAAATATTCACAATCAGAACGTGGATATGTCGTCAATTTTTTCTCATATAATTTTTGTGCAGTATCTAATACTAATTGCGGGTCATATCCATATTTTTTACCTGCCAAAACTTGCAAACTAGATAAAGAAAATGGCAGTCTTTGTGCTTCTTTTTTCTGTGCTTTTTGATAAGCTGTTATTTTTCCCGCTTCTGTTTTTTTGGCAAATTTGCCGATTAAAGCTTTAGCTATATTTTCATCAATTAAACGATTTTCAAAATCTAGTCCTGCCTGTGTATCTTTAGGCTTCCATGTGGCACTAAATTCACCATTTTGATGAGCAAATATCGCTTTTATCGTGAAATAATCCACTGGTTTAAAATCTTTTAATTCGCGTTCTCTACGAACAACTAAAGCAAGTGTTGGCGTTTTTACCCTACCTACAGCAAATACCCCTTTTTTTCCTGCTCTTCTTGCTGCCAAAGTATATGCCCTAGACAAATTCATACCGATAAGCCAATCTGCTCTTGCTCTAGCTAAAGCAGATTTTTTTAAATTTAAAAAATCTCGATTATCTCGCAAATCTTTATTAGCTTTTTTTATGCTTTCCTCATCTAAGGCATTTAATAAAATTCGCTTTACAGGCTTTTGACAATTTAAATAATCTAGAACTTCATCAATCAATAATTGCCCTTCTCTATCAGGGTCACCTGCATGAACTATTTCATCAGCTTTATCAATAAGATTTTTAATAATACCAAATTGCTTTTTGCAAGACTCATCTATAATCATCTTCCACTGTTTGGGTATAATCGGTAAGTCTTCAACTTTCCAATTTTTATATTTAGCATTGTATTCTTCAGGCTCAGCTTGACGCAAAATATGACCAAAAGCCCATGTTACAATTCCATCTTTAGTTATTAAATATCCATCTTTTCTTTGCACAGGACCTGTCAAACATTTCGCAATCTCTGCTCCCATACTTGGTTTTTCAGCTATATATAAACGCATAATTTCATCTCCTAAATTACTTGAATTAATTAAAAATAAAATTATAAATCGCTACAAAAACAAATATAGTCCATGCTATAAGAAAAATTCCACAAATAGCTAAAAGCCAAGGCATTTTCGGCCCTAAATAATCTGCCTGTGCTTCTGATTTTGCTCTGACAGAAGCAGGTAACATCTGAAGCATTGCATATAAAATTCCCGGCACAACTACTGCATCATCTAATAATCCCAGTCCCGGTATCATATCTGGTAAAAAATCAATAGGACTTATAAGATATAAAAACGCTACAATTGTCATTGTCTTTATCATCTTAGGTGTATTTCTATTAAATAAAGCTGTAAATAAAATTAAAATATCTCTTCTACTTGAACTGATAAACGATATAATTCGTGTAAACATTTAAAATTCTCCTTAATAAAAATAAACTTATAAATTAAATCAAAATATCATCTATAAAATAAAAACTCTATATTAAATATTAATTATTATACTTAATATAGAGCTTTATGTGAACTATAATTTATTTTTCTAATTTTTCTTCTACAGATACTTTTTCTTCAGGGAAAATTATATCTGCTTCAAACATACGTTGCCATGGAAATCTTATTTGTGCATCAGCCACATAGGATTGACCTTCAAATTTTTCTAAGCCATAATCAGCTATCATTTTCTGTAAAGCTTCTGTAGCTAATTTTTCTGCTGGTAAAGTTCTAGTTTTTGTATTACCATAATCGCCTTCACCAGGCATGGAGTTTAATCTATTTGCTACAGCTTGTCTGATATTTGCTTGATAGAGCCAATCATCTAAATAGCGGACTTCAAGCATTTTTAAAATGCCCACTCTATCTGTATAATTTGCTCCCATGCCCATAGCCAAAGCATAACCTGTACTATTTGTAGGTGTATTCCAACCTGAATAAGCATTTAATTTATCCAATAAATTTTTACCATATAAACTAAACATTAAAGCATTATCAGAGCCATTGCCAAATGTGATATCGCCAATACCTACTTTTTTATTAGCCTGTACAGCTTCATCGACCATATTGACAAAATCTATGATATTTTCATTTGGTATATATACATTATTTAAATCATTAGCTGCACCGGTTGTACCGTCAAAATTAGTATTAACCATGAATACTAAATCTGCTCTTTTATCGCTATTGACTTTCATACCACCAGCCATTTTGATATGAGTCGCTATAGAATTTTTAATTGGCTCATTAGAATATGCAGGTATCGTATTTTCTCCTGTACCTTTAGCATAATGAACACTCACAAATGGAATATCACCTTGTAAATTATTCACTGCTCTAGTCAATAAAACATAACCAATTTCATCAATTCCAGCTACTGATTGATATTTCAATTCACCTAAATCACTGCCATAATTATCAAGCGCACGGCGTTCTTTATTTGTCTGTGAATATTTAGCATTATCATCACAACCTAATGCTAAATAAGTAATTACATCATTTCTAGCTAAATCAATTAAATTCTTACTTACTAAAAAATTACCTTGTCTACGAGAAAGCCAATCATCTAAAGCTGCTTTTGGTATTTTTTGTTCATATTGCTGTAACTGTTTTCTTTCTTTATGTGTTAGTCCATCTTGTTCTAATTTATCAGTCAATGCAGTATAACGCGCAATATCTGTACCATATTGAGCATAATAATTTGCATCTTCACTACCTGACGCTTCACTTGTTTGAGGTGTTCTCATAATTGAGCCAAATACATATAATTTCATATTTGGATTTGCTTGATGTATCTTTTCAAAATTATGCACTCTAGCTAAAACAACATCTTCACTTAAATTATGTTTTCTTGAAGCAACAAGACTACCATAAACCATAGAGTCTGAAGATATTACTGCTGCATCAGCTTTTTTTGCATTTTCTATCACCCATTTAGATAACTCCTCTGGTTTTGCATAAGGATCTTCTCTATTACCTAAGAGTTCTTCTGGTGGTGTCAATACTTCATATCCTAAATCACGAATATTATCTGCTGTCTGCTTAAAAGAAATCGGTCTATTATCATGGGGTACAAAAATAATAGTTTTATTTAAACTAGCAAAAACAACATTCGGTACATAAACTACTATCATCATCAAAAAAAGACATAATAGTTGTTTTAAATATTTAAACTGCACTTTATCACCTCATTAATTATAAATATCTTAATCATAATAAATTATATCATAATTTCAATCATACTAGAAAAGCCTGCAAAATAATATGCAGGCTTTTTAATTTAATATTTTAAATGCTTTTTCAATACTGTTTCATTTAATTTATTACCAGAAACATCGAAATTAGCTTCAAAAATTCTATTCCATGGCATTGTTATTGAAACATTTACTGCTTCATTAAATAAATTTAAATTATCACTTACAAAAGAACGCATTAATTTTGTACCATATTCTTCAATATATGGTCTTTTTGTATCTCCTATAGTTAAATAATCACCACTACCTGGCAATAAATTTAAGTAAGAGTTCACACTTTGACGAACATTTGCTTGATATACCCAATCATCTAGATATCTAGTCAATAATAATTCATTGCGTTTATCTTGGCTTATCTGATTGCCTACAATTCCCATGCCTAATGCAAAACCAGTGCTATTAGTTGCTGTATTCCAACCAGCATATCCATATAATTTATCTAATAAATCTCTATCTTGTAATTGTTTCATCAAAGCATTGTCTGCTCCATTAGCAAAAGCAATATCACCTACAGCCACATGATAGCCTGCATTGACAAAGCTTTCTATATCTTCAACAAAATCCATTGTATTATATCTTGGTTGAAGCGTATTTACTGGCGTATTAGCATCATATGTCCAGCCACTGCGATTAGTATTTATAAACATTACTAAATCAGCTTTTTTCAAATCATATGTTCTAATACCACCGATAGCCGTTATTTGACTTGTAAGTGTATTATCTATAGACTCATCTGAATATGTTGGCACAGTTGCTCCGCCATAACCAGAAGCATATTTTATATAAACATATGGCTTATAATTTTCTAATTCATTAACAGCTCTAGTCAAAACTAAAAGCCCAACTTCATCTAAACCAGTCAAAACTTGGAAACGATTATTTTTTAATCCTAAACTATTTGCATATTCTCTCAGCTCATTACTTTCTCTATGAGTCTGGGATAATTTAGAATTATCATCTTTTCCTGTTGCCATATACACTACATCATTATTTTTAACTAAATTTATCAATTGTTTATTGACTTCCACATTTGTTCTGCGACGGGAAAGCCAATCTTTTAAAGCTGCCTCGGGCACACCCTCTCTTAGGGCTACTTGATAACTTTCATTTAATCCTGAAGTATCAGCATTATCAATTTTTGTATAATTAGCTATAGCTTGTCCATATTTTACATAGTATTCTGGCTCTTCTGTTCCTGAAGAAGCTCCATCTTTTGGCGTTCTCATAATAGAAGAAAATACATATATAGGCATCTTAGGGTGCGTATCATGCAACTTTTCTATATTTTTTACACGTCTTAACAATAAATCTTTTGGTATATGATGTTTTCTTGAAGCTACTAAGCTTCCATAAATCATAGCATCAGAAGATATTACTGCTACTTTATCTTTACCACCATTTTCCACTAACCAACGATTAATTTCTTCTGGTCTGCCAGCTTTATCTCTATCACCTAATAAATCTTTTGGTGGCATCTCTACAGTATAACCCATAGAACGGATTACTTGTGCTGTTTGATCGGAAGATATCGGTCTATCATCTTGAGGCACATACAAAATTACTTTTTTCTCATCTTTAGCAAATACTTTTTCTACATTAAAAATATTTACTAAACAAACAACTAAACAAATTCCTAAAACTAGTTTTTTCCAACTCCTAGAATACAAAGTTTACACCTCTCCACTGCCAAATAGCGTATTATCTTCTCTGCTTTTTATTTTCTTTCATATTCTTTTTTTGCTCTTTAGTTAAAGTTATTCCTGCAGCTTTTAAATCTTCAGGTTTCACCTGATCAATAATTTTTGTTAAAAGCTCTTTTCTATGTTCTTTTTCATAATCTAATATAGCTTGATAAAAATTATAATCTACATCTTTTACACTCATTGTATTCATATTTTGAGTTGGTCTTTCATAATTAACATACAAAGAGTTATATCCTTGGTCTAAATATACACATTCTGTATATTCTACTGTTTTATCTTTTATATTTATTCGCAAATATTCTGCTACACCAGATAATTCATCAAATCTATATGTGCTTAAATTTCTCCATTGTCTTTTCATTATCACATCTTGAATTTGCATATTATCAAAAAGTCTTACTGTTGGTACAATTAAAATATTCGTGTCGGCATAGCCATCTGCTCCAATTTCATAGGTCATAGCATCTTTATTAAAATAATAACTAGAACGAGGTGTTGCCTGTACCCACTGAAAAACTTCTTCAGATAACGGTTCTGTCGCCGCAAAAGAATTATTTATTGGAAAACTAATAACAGTCATTAAGCTTAATACTAAAATAAAAAGATATCTTTTCACTATATTTCTCCTTTCTTCAATATACAAATAACTATCTAACTATATAATGATATCATATTTAATATTCAATTTAAAGATAATAACTATTATTATTAAATTTATACTAAAAATTTTTTCACAATTATGGTATTATATGATAGTATACAAAATAAATCTCAGAAAGGTTTTGTCATGTCAATAAAAGAATATTTTAAATTTGAAGAACGAAAAACTTCTTATTTTACTGAAACCCTTGCTGGTTTTACTACCTTTTTAACTATGGCATATATCATCATCTTAAATCCTAGTGTTCTAAGCCAGACAGGTATGGATTTTAATGGTGTATTTTTTGCCACAATAATTGCAACTATTGTCGGTTGCTTATTCATGGGGATTTTTGCTAACTACCCTATAGCGATTGCTCCTGGACTTGCAATGAATGCTTACTTTAGTTTTGTTGTAGTAATTTCTATGGGAATTCCTTGGCAAGAAGCTTTAGGTGCTGTATTTATTTCCGCTTTAATCTTTTTAATCCTTTCATTGACATCATTTCGTCAAGCTGTCATCAATGCTATACCAGCTTCAATGAAAGAAGGCATCAGTGCTGGTATCGGTTTATTTATCAGTTTTGTCGGTCTTCAAAGTGCTCATATTATTGTAGCTTCTCCAGCTACCCTAGTTACTCTTGGTAATTTTACTGACCCTGTAACTTATATGTCACTTATCGGTTTATTTATAAGCATTATTTTAGTGGTAAATAATGTACGTGGTGCTTTGTTTTTAGGCATGATTATTACCTCTATATTATCTTTTCTTTTTGGTTATATCAGCTTACCTGATACTATTTTCAGTACACCTGAACTCGGTAATACATTTATGCAAATGGATATCATGGGAGCTATTTCTCATAATCTTTATACTATAATTTTTACATTTTTCATTGTTACTTTATTTGACACTACTGGTACTATGCTTGGTATTGCCAAACAAGCAGGATTGATGAAAAATGATACTTTTCCTAATGTAAAAAGTGCTCTTTTGGCAGATTCTATCGCTAGCCTTGTTGGTTCTATTTTTGGTACAAGCCCAACATCTGCTTATGTTGAATCTGGTTCTGGTGTAGCTAGTGGTGGTCGTACTGGTTTTGTAAACGTCATCATTGCTTTATTATTCCTCTTAATGCTTTTTACAGCTCCAATTGCTAAAGTTTTATCCACTGTTCCAGCAGTTACTGCACCAGCATTAATTATTGTTGGTTTTTATATGATGAGCAGTTTATCTCGTATAAATTGGGATGATATGCAAGAAGCTTTTCCTGCTTTCTTGATTTTTCTAATGATGCCATTATCTTACAGTATCACTGATGCTGTTGGTATCGGTATTATCTCTTATTGCTTAATAAAAATATTCTCTGGAAAAATTAAACAAGTTCATCCTCTACTTTATGTATTTATGCTTTTGTTTATTATCCAATTTGTAGTCTTAAGCAATTAAAAATTTGATACTTAAGGAGGTCCTTTATCTTCTATGTTTTTTCGCAAATATAAAATTCTTGGTAGTTCTTTAATTATCGCAGCTTGTATCAGTATTGGTTTTCCTAGTCAAGCTAGTATGACTCCTATGCAAAATAATTATACTTTAAAGGGCTTAAGTCAACATCAACAACGCGAAACAAGTGCTGTTATTGCTTTAAAAACTGATAATGATGGTAATACTTTTGATAAAAAAGAAACATCTAATCACTCTGTATCAGAAAAAATCGCTGCTATTTTAAAAGGCGACTCTGATAAAAAAGAACAAGATAAAGTAGTAAATTATGGCAGTTCTTCTATCATGGGTTCAGCTATTGCGACTCGTGAACAATGCGTAAATTACTTGCTCAAAAATAACCCCAATCCTAAAATTACAGTTTCTGCTGAAGAATTAGTTAATTATTATTATGAAGAAGCTGGTAAAGAAGGAATTCGTCCTGATGCAGCTTTTGCTCAAGCTTTAAAAGAAACAGGATTTTTTAGATATGGTGGTACAGTAACACCTGACCAAAATAATTATTGCGGTCTAGGTACAACAAGTGCTACTGTAAAAGGTGCTTATTTTGAAACAGCTCGTATTGGTGTTAGAGCTCATATCCAACATTTATTGGCTTATGCTTCCGTTAGACCTCCTCGTGAAGATGTAGTAGACCCACGTTATTCCTTAGTTCGTGCCGTTTATTCTACATCAACAATTGATACATGGCCTGGTTTAAATGGTCGTTGGGCAGTTCCTGGAAATAATTACGGACAAGAAATTCTACAAATTTTAGATAATATTACAGAAGAATAAATAAAAAGAGTTGAAATATATACTTGAAGATTGAACTGCACCCCAAAAGTTGGACACAAAACAACTTTTGGAGGTGCAGTTTTTTTATGACTAAATACTCAAATGAATTTAAA
>NZ_CFQVBI010000029.1:0-2462 GCF_986095205.1 Megamonas sp.
TATAAAAGAGTTAAAATCTTATATAAAATATTATAATACAAAACGGATAAAGATAAAACTAAAAGGACTTAGTCCCGTAGAATATAGAACTAAGTCTCAATTAGTAGCTTAATTAATATGTCCAATATTTTGGGTGCATATCATAACACTATGCTTGTATATTTTATCTATTTTTTCATGCGCTATAAGCTTTTTTAATAACTAAATTAGCCAATTTATTAATATAATAATTAGTAAAACGAACTTCAATATCACGAGTAAATTGAGCTAAAATATTATTATCTTTTAAAATACCTTCATGATAATCTATAACCAATTGTAAATCTTGATTTAAATCTATTTTCTGACCATACATATTATAAACAAAAATCTGTGTATTAACAATTTCAATAATGAAATCAGCTCCAACACCTAAATCATTATTACAAATTGTTTGCCATTCATTTGCATCAAATTCTCTAGCTAAAAGATTTCTTTCATATACTAAATAATCTTTATGGTTATATCTATATTTTTTCATTACTAATGACATTATGCCCAACTCCTTAAACAGTAATTATCTATAATCAATATCTTTGTTTCATATTTTCAAATTGACTATATTATATATTATAGATATAACAAATACTATATGATAAATGCAAAAAACATTGCAAAAAATGCTCTAAAATTTTCTTGTTGATAAAAAAATTTTTGCCAAAAAGCGTAAGATAAAGTATAGTATAATTTATGAAAAGAGGGATAGCTATGGAATATCAAAAAAAAGGCTATTTAACATCTTATTTTAAATTATTTCATCTCAAAGATGTCCAAAAAATAGAAATCAAAGCACATTATCACGAATTTGATAAAATAATTTTATTCTTAAGTGGTAAAGTTAAATATAATATTGAAGGGCAAACTTATCAATTATTTCCCTATGATATTGTTTTTGTACCTCATAATTGTATTCATTATCCTACTATTAGCGATACAGCAACATATGAACGTATTGTCCTTTATATTGACCCTAATTATCTAAAAAATAAAATAGATACTACAGATAAATTAGACTTTTGTTTTAATTATGCTCAAGAACATAATTCATATGTTATGAATTTAGACAATATCAATGAAAATGATATCTTGAAACAAATCCAAATTTTAGAAAACTCCTTTAATGATAAAGGTTTTGCACATGAATTATACAGTAATCTAAAATTCTTAGAGTTTATGATTTTAATAAATAGAGCCATTATCAATGATAATAAAAATTTGACTATTCACCATAAAGTTTCCTATGATAAAACTATTAATTCTGTTATTGATTATATAAATGAACATTTATTTACAGAATTAAATATTGATTATCTAGCTAATCATTTTTTTGTAAGTAAATACTACCTAATGCGAAAATTTAAATTAAAAACGGGCTACAGTATTCATCAATATATATTAAATAAACGATTAATAGTGGCTAAAGAAAAGATTAAATCTGGAATAGCTTTAACTCAAATATGCTTTGACTGTGGCTTTAAAGACTATTCTACTTTTTCAAGAACCTTTAAACAAATTTTTAAACAGACACCAAGAGAATTCAAAAAAGCTCTTAATGAAAAAACTGATATATATAAAGAGGCTAAACAATATGAATAATATCTTAGAACTTCCTCAACTAATAGCAAAATTTAATTATGAATTACCTAAAAATCAAACAGTGCTAATAAGTGGAGGTAATCCACCTGATGTACAGTGGTTAAAGTCCATCTGTGAAAATAAAAATATTTTTTGTGCTGACCATGGTATAGATATATGTAAAGAAGCTGATATCAAACCACTTCAATTAATTGGTGATGGTGATAGTGCTACTTCTGAAGCATGGCAATGGGCTGTAGATAATGATGTTACTATAACAAAAGTTCCTACAAAAAAAGATGTTACCGATACGCAATTAGCACTTCAAATAATTGATGATAAATATCCAGCTTCAACTGTCGTTTTAACAGGTGCATGGGGCGGGCGTTTTGACCATGCTTTTAGCACTATATTTAGTTTTAATGGCATGTTAAATAAAAATTTTTGTGGTTGTATTGCTGATGAAAAAGAAATTTTATTCTTTTTACATAATGAAGAACATCTAACTTTAAATCTCAAACAAACACCCAAAGCCATCTCATTACTTCCTTTAGGTGGTACTTGTAGTGGTGTTAGCATCAATGGCGTATATTGGCCACTTGACCAAGTTATGCTCAATAATAACTTACCTTATGCTGTAAGTAATGAAGTAAATAATAAAGAAAATACCATCTGGATATCCCAAAAACAAGGTATACTAGGTGTATATCTATACTTTGAATAATATTTAATAATAAAAAAGCGTTATAATCTGTAAATAAATGATTGAACTGCACCCCAAAAGTTGGACACAAAACAACTTTTGGAGGTGCAGTTTTTTTATGACTAAATACTCAAATGAATTTAAA
>NZ_CFQVBI010000030.1:0-1891 GCF_986095205.1 Megamonas sp.
TTAGGTAATCTGCTATAAAAGCAGATACCGCACATTCGTTTATGTTAGAAAACATATTGTGCATTGTTTAGTTTTCAAAGAACATCTTTTGTCTTGCTCTCTCGAGCTGACTTTAAATATTATATCTTACGTTTTTT
Organism: Megamonas sp.; assembly: GCF_986095205.1. Classification (NCBI taxonomy): domain Bacteria; kingdom Bacillati; phylum Bacillota; class Negativicutes; order Selenomonadales; family Selenomonadaceae; genus Megamonas; species Megamonas sp. The sequence continues at coordinate 138 of NZ_CFQVBI010000030.1, forward strand.
GTTTTGTCAACAACTTTTTTCAAACTTTTTTATTTCGTTTGTTTTGTTGTTTTCAAAACTCTTTATTTTGTTTGTTGCTCATCGACAACGTTGATTATTATATATTAAACTCAACCTAAATGTCAACACCTTTTTTTATATTTTTTTATAAAAAAATTAATATAATTTTAATTTCTCTTGTAGATATATATAGATTATAATAAAAATATACTATATAAAGAAAGAAGGGCTATTTATGTTAAGAAAAACATACAAAAAACTATTATCAACAGGTATTGCTTTATCTTTAGGTTTTTCAATTTCTTATACTATATTGCCTAATCAATCTGCATATGCCTTCAACTGGGGCAATGCTATTGGCGCTGTAGCTATCACTGGTATTCAATATCAGCAATTAGAAAAACAGCTCAATTATCTAGATAGTGATGGTCGTCATGAATATTTTAATCAAATGAAAAGTGAATTAGGAGAAAATACTGACCCTTATTACAATACTTTATTAGATAATATCATGAACCGTTTGACTTATGCTATCTCCTTAACGGACCCTTCTATTAAAGATAAACCTTATAATTATTTCATTAATCCAAGTGAAGAATATAATGCCTTTTGCACTGTAGGTCATAATTTAAGCGTAAATACTGGTATGTTTAAATTGCTCAATAATAATGAAGATGAACTTGCCATTGTTATTGCTCATGAATTAGCTCATGGTGAAGAAGAACATGTTCAAAGCTCTGCCAAGAAAAGTTTTTCTGTACAATTATTGACTAATCTTTATGCTTCTCAAAATCCTAATATTATATCTATAATTGGTGCGAATGTCCTGCAAAATAATATGATTGCCAAAGGTATAACTAAAGTTCAAGAACAAGATGCTGACGATATTGCTTTTAATTATGCAACAAGCGCTGGTTATAATATCGGTGCTGGTGCTGCTACTTGGCAACGTTTTATCGATAAAATGGGTGAATCTAAAACTAATTTCGTAGGTGAATTATTCTCCCCATCTGACCATCCAAGTCATCAATCACGCCGTGATAATTATTCTGATAAACTCACTGACTATAGTAATAATAAAGTAAAAGTTGATAGTAAAACTGGCACAATTAGTGTAAATCGTCATGATTTTATAACACCTGTCCCTGCAAATGATATGAGCAGTCAAGAAAGAGCATATCTAATTGCTGGTAATTTGGCAGCAGTTTATCATAATCATCCTAAAAATCCACCTGAAGCTTATTTAAGTGGAAATACAATTTATATGGGTAATCAAGCAATAATGGTTGTTGAATATGGAGAAAATGGTAATAGTATTGTAAATAAATTAAATTCTATTAGATAATTTGACGGAGGATATAACTAAAAATAGATTAATTACTTTTATCAATGTAGTGATTTATAGTATTAACTTCATTACTTTATCTTGTCTATTATTAAGTGCTTTATATTCTTTTAAGTCTCATCCTCTTTTTATATTATTCTTTGCTTGTAATTGTTGGCTAATAAATCAATTTAAAAATGCTTTATCTCAACTAATACCTAACAGAAAATTGAATTTCTTTATTTGTACTTTAAATATCATTTTAATATTAACTATCATTTTTCATTTAGGATATATTTCCATGTCCTTTCATGACTTCAACTAACAAAAAAGACTTACTACTAATTTTGAACTGCACCCCAAAAGTTGGACACAAAACAACTTTTGGAGGTGCAGTTTTTTTATGACTAAATACTCAAATGAATTTAAA
>NZ_CFQVBI010000031.1:0-5545 GCF_986095205.1 Megamonas sp.
GTGTTAAGCACGCCGCCAGCGTTCGTCCTGAGCCAGGATCAAACTCTCCAAAAAAAATTATTTTTCGAAGAACCGATTGGCTCTTAATTATCTGTTTAAAAAGAATTTATTAGGTAATCTGCTATAAAGCAGATACCGCACATTCGTTTATGTTAGAAAACATATTGTGCATTGTTTAGTTTTCAAAGAACATTCCTATTTTCGCAACTCTCTCGAGCTGACTTTAAATATTATATCTTATGTTTTTTGTTTTGTCAACAACTTTTTTCAAACTTTTTTATTTTGTTTGTTTTGCCGTTTTCAAAACTCTTTATTTTGTTTGTTGCTCATCAGCAACGTTGATTATTATATATCATATACATAAAACTTGTCAATAACTTTTTTAAACTTTTTTATAAAAATATAAAAAAAGTTTAAAAACCCATATATATCAATATATTAAGGCTTAAAAACAATAAAAGAATAGCCACTTTTATAAGTTACTATCCTTTTATTTTTCTTCATTATTTTTACTTATATATACCTATATATTTCAATAAAGATAAAATCAAACCATCTTTTAAATCTACAGCTTGGTGTGGACATAATTCTTGACAACAATAACATCTTATACACTTTTGATAATCAATATTTACTTTTTTATCTATTATAGTTATTGCTTTTGGTGGACAATGATGACTACATCTACCACAAGCTACACAATTTTTATTTATTACAGGTTTAGATGTTAATTGATTTTGCCCCAATTTTAAAATAAATTTTGGTACATATGTATCTTGCATAGATTTATATGTATGTGGCTTTGCGAAATGAAATTGCTCATCTTTTCCATCACCAACAACTTTTATATCTTTTAAACGAATAATTCTTTTTTCTTCAATACCAGCTGCAGCAATAGGCATTGCTTCTGCATCAAAGCCCATCTTATCTGCCATAATTAAATCAGCAGCAAAACCGTCACTACTTGCGATAATGATTTTAGCATCTACAACATCACCACTCATTGGACCTTGACCTTCCATAGCTGTTATACCATCAATAATGTTTAATGTCGGTTTTATTGTTTGATACAAATCTACCATCACATGGGCAAAATCTATATGTTTTTGCATTCTTAAATGAAATCTAGCTTTATCTGTACCTACTATACAGCCAAAAAGATTTTTAACAGCTCCTGTAACTCCCATAAAAACATGGGTTTTCATCTTTGCTACTGAAATGATTTTGTCAAAATCAGATAAACAATCTACCAACTCAAATTGTTTAATAAATCTACCTTCCATATAATTGTAGGCTTTACTTTGTTTAAAATATACAAATGGAACGTTTTCCTCTTCACAAATTGTTAATATACCTGTTCTTTTTGCTGTAGATTTTAAATTGCTAATTCCTGGTGAATCGCCAACAGCCGGTAAAGCTCCCATATTTTTTACTGCTTTTATAACAGCTCTTACTACTTCTGGATGAGTTGTTACTGCTTTTTCAGGTGTTACATTCGTCAACATATTAGGTTTTATTAAAACCTTATCACCTTTTTTTATAAAATTTTGCCAACCTCCAATTAAATTCACTGCATCATTTACAGCCTTATCTACAATTTCGATATTATAATTATCAGCTTTTACTACTGATACTTTCATTACTTATAATTCCTTTCATTAATAAAAATGCCAAAACTCAATAAATAAGTCTTGGCATTTTCATATTATTTACCAGCAATAAAACTATCTGGTTTTTCTTGTGATAAACCATAATGATATAAAATAGCTTCAATAATTCGTTTAGAAGCTTTACCATCACCATATGGGTTACATGTATTTGCCATACGTTGATATTCATCATGATCAGTCAATAAATATTTTGTTTCTTCATATACTTTTTGACGTTCTGTACCAATTAATTTTACAGTACCTGCTTTAACTGCTTCAGGTCGTTCTGTTGTATCACGAAGAACTAATACAGGTTTTCCTAAAGATGGAGCTTCTTCTTGAATTCCGCCTGAATCAGTCAATACTAAAAATGCTCTATGCATTAAATTAGCAAATGGCTCATAATCTAATGGATCAATTAAATGTACAGCTTTGATATTGCCCAATTCTTCATTAACCACTTCACGAACTTTTGGATTTTTATGCACTGGGAATACAATTTCTACATCATCAAATTCATTGACTATATCTTTTAAAGCTTTATATACATGACGCATTGGTTCGCCTAAATTTTCACGACGATGAGTTGTTACCAAAATGATACGTTTATTTTCATAATCTATATTTGCTAATTTTTCATCATCAAATTTAAAATCATCTGTTACTGTCTTATGCAATGCGTCGATAACTGTGTTTCCTGTTACAAAAATTTTATCTTCTTTTGTTCCTTCAGCTTTCAAATTACCACTAGCTGTATCAGTAGGGGCAAAATGAAGATCTGCTATTGCACCTGTCAATTTGCGGTTCATTTCTTCTGGGAATGGTGAATATTTATTATATGTGCGCAAACCAGCTTCTACATGACCTACTGCTGTTTCATGATAATAAGCTGCTAATGCACCTGCAAAAGTAGTAGTTGTATCACCATGAACTAATACTATATCAGGTTTTTCTTTAGATAATACTTCATTTAAGCCATTCATAGCTTTAGTTGTAATATCAAACAAAGTTTGACCTTGTGCCATGATATTTAAATCGTAATCTGGCTTAATATTAAATAAATTCAAAACTTGGTCCAACATATCACGATGTTGAGCTGTTACTGCAACTATTGGTGTGATTAAATCAGGATATTTTTTCAATTCCAACACCACAGGTGCCATTTTAATTGCTTCTGGTCGTGTACCAAAAACTGTCATTACTTTAATTTTCTTCATATTTATACCTCATATATACAAAAAAGGCAGGTTTTCCCTGCCTTTTCTTTAATAACTAATGTGTTCCTGCATTATTTTTCATACTGAAAATACCTATTTTTTTAGCACCAAATAGGATTATTACAGCTACAAATACAACAATCATAACAGCTACACTAGTACTTACTTCAGTTAAGGCAATCGCCGCTAAACCTAAGAATGCACTGAAAACATACATTAAGAGTACAGCCTGTCTTTGAGAAAAGCCCATTGCCAATAAACGATGATGTAAATGTCCTTTATCTGGCTTAAATATAGGAACTCCTCCACGGTAACGACGTACAATCGCAAAAGTAGTATCTAATATTGGTAGTCCTAAAGCTAATATCGGTACAATAAGCGCTATAGTAGCAGCACTCTTTACAGCACCTATAACAGAGATAGCCGCAAACATATATCCTAAGAACATACTGCCTGTATCTCCCATGAAAATTCTTGCTGGATTAAAATTATAATGCAAAAATCCTAAAGATGCACCTGCTAAGGCTGCTGTTAAAAATACCACTGGTAAATCACCACTTTGCAAAGCTACTAAAAGTATAGTAACAGTCGCAATTGTTGATACCCCAGCTGCTAAACCATCTAAACCATCAATCAAATTAACTGTATTAGTAATTCCAACTATCCAAAAAATAGTAACTGGAATTGCTAAATATTCCAAAAAGATAAAATCACCAAATGGGTCTGTAATAAAATCAATTCTAATATCAAATGCCACTAAAATACATGCAGCCAAAATCTGTCCTAATAACTTCACTTTTGCAGGAAGACTGATGAAATCGTCTATTATACCTACAATTACAATGAAAGTTCCACCTAATAATAAACCTACAATTTCTTTGCTAAAATCAAGCATACTACAAACTGCTATCATGAAAGCCAAATAAATCGCAAGTCCTCCTAAACGAGGAATAGGTTTTTTATGAACTTTTCTTGGGTCTGGCTTATCCATGGCACCTGTTTTAACTGCAAATTTTATAACTAACGGTGTTAGGGCATATACAGCTATTAATGCTGTAATAAATGCTAAAAAATAACTAGGCATTACATTCGCACTCCTTTTCCATTAACACAGATTATAACTCACTAATAATTTGATTGTCAATAAATAATCAAGCCTATTTTGCTTATTTATCATTGTATTTCACTAGGAGCTACCTCAATAATGGAACCATCTGTTTCTAAATATACAACTTTTGCAATCATAGCATTTTTTAACATTCTACGACAAAGTAAGCAAGGTTTACCAGATGCTAATGTACCATCTGCATTATAACCTACTATATAAATAGTTGCTCCCTTCATCTTTACAGGGTCAGCTGCAATAACTGCATTTTGTTCAGCATGAACTGCTACACAAAGCTCATAACGCTGTCCTTTCGGAACATTATATTTTTCACGTTCACAATTACCAGTATCTATACAGTTTACTTCGCCTCTTGGTGCGCCATTATAACCAGTGGAAATAATGATTTTATCTTTTACAATAATTGCACCATATTTGCGTCTTAAACATGTGGAACGTTTGCCCACTGCTGTGGCAATATCTAAAAAATATGTGGTCCAATCAGGACGAACTTGTTTTGTCATTTATAAAAACCTCTTAAATAGTACCAAAAATTCTATCGCCAGCATCGCCAATACCTGGAACAATATATCCATGTTCGTTCAAATGGTCATCTACACAAGCTGTGTAAACTGGGATGTCTGGATGTCTTTCATTAAATGCCTTTATACCTTCTGGAGCAGATAATAAACACATGAAAATCATGGATTTTGCTCCACGTTTTTTTAGCATTTCTACAGCTTCTATTGCTGAACCACCAGTAGCAAGCATAGGGTCTACTACTAATAATAAACGTTCATCAATATCTTTTGGCATTTTACAAAAATATTCAACTGGCTCTAATGTTTTTTCATCACGATATAGACCAATATGACCAATCTTAGCAGCTGGTATCAAATTAATAATACCATTAACCATGCCAAGACCTGCACGTAAAATAGGAACTACTGCCACTTTTTTTCCTGCTAATGTTTTTGCTACACATTTTGCCACAGGAGTTTCTATTTCTATATCTTTTGTCGGGAAATCTCTTGTTACTTCATAAGCCATTAACATAGAAATTTCATCTAATAATTGACGAAAATCTTTTGCACCTGTTTCTTTTTTACGCATTAAAGTCAACTTATGTTGAATTAATGGATGTTTTATAATATTTACTTTTAAATCTGACATAATATCCTCTTATTTTTCTTATTCTTCATATAATGGGAATTTCTTACAAATAGCTTGAACTTTTGCTTTTGCTGCTTCAATAACAGCGCTATCTTCACGATTTTCGATAACATCAGCAATGATATCTGCTACCTCACGGATATCTTCTTCTTTTAATCCTCTAGTTGTAAGTGCTGGTGTTCCTAGGCGAATACCACTTGTTACAAATGGGCTCAATGGTTCAAATGGAATTGTGTTTCTATTTGCTGTGATACCTATTTCATCTAACAAGAATTGTGCTTCTTTTCCTGTGATATTTTTAGAGCGCAAATCTACCAGCATTAAATGATTATCTGTACCACCTGATACAATTCTAAATCCTTTTTTCACAAGTTCATCTGCTAGGGCTTTTGCATTATCTA
>NZ_CFQVBI010000032.1:0-8917 GCF_986095205.1 Megamonas sp.
TAAAATGAAGAAAGGACAACTAACTGAATAGCTGCCCTTTCCTCTGTCAATCAACAATCCACTCAGCCCAAGAACCAAGCGTATTCACTATCTCCTAATTTGGCACGTTGAATGCCTTGTACGAACTCTGTGCAATTAAGATTCCTCTCCAAAAAGTTATCTATGTAACTTGACTTCACAGAACCATTGAGCAGGTTTAAGAGCTGCCAACCTGTAATGCTGTCTCCTGTACTCTTGAAGTTCACATCAGAAACGAATGCTCTGCAAGCTGCATTAATCTGACTATCTCCCAACAATAGACGAGGTAAGCGTTTCTGTTGGTTGGGTGTAAGAGCTTGATATAATCTCATTCTGCCTATTATCTGACAAAACTCGCTTGTGGAGATTGACATTTGTCCAAGTGTTCTTAACAGGTGCAGGTCTTTGGATGGATTGTAAGCATGGAACAGATTCAATGCTGCTGCATATAGTTCCTGTACGCTTAGGACTTCTATCTTATCCTGTAAACCGTCAGTAGTGAGCATAAGATTACTGCAAACTCTATTCCTAAATCCTATGAAGATTTTAAATCTCTCCACAGATTTCTTACTGTACAGGTTAATCTCGTTATATGCTCTCACTCCACCAATGGATAACGCTAAACGATTACCGTATTCATCATGTACAATGGATGGAATTTCAAAGCAGAAACACATTCTCTGATAGAACAGAGTCTTCTCTTCATCTGTCAGTTCAGAAGCCTTCTTACCTAATGCACTTGGTATTCTTCCATTGATAGGGTGTGAGATTCTAATCTCTGGCATATCAAACTGTTCTCCATGAAAGTAATCCTTAGCTGCATCCACTACTGCACCTATAAAGGATTGGTGACTAATGGTTTCTTCCATTGATGCAAAACTTGGAATGATGCAGTCTTGTTGTAAGTGCTGCAAGGTTACTTCTTGCGTGTTGGCTTCAATGAAATGGTTTACTCTTTTGGGTGCTGCAACTTCTTCCACAATAATTGCTTCTTCTGCAAACTCACCCATGTTTAATGATTCTCTACGCTGTGCCATAGCTGGCATAATTACTAAATCTCTCATAATGAAATTGAATTAAATGGTTATTGATTGAATGGATTTAACAAGAACAAACCTAAAACACAAGTGAATTTCTTCGCTTGCATCTTAGGCTGTTCTATGTCTTTCCCTAAAGATTCTTTCAAAGGGAATGAGGAGCATTAGTAAATTATTGGTAGGCTGTGGCAATAGTACATCGTGCCCCCTCTCAGATTAAAAAGAATGCTTATTTCTGTCAGCAGTCAGACTGCATTGTTAAAGCATTCTTTTTTATTTAAGAGCTATAAGGGGGTGTTTATGTGGGTAGGGGTGTCTCGCTTGTGGTTCTGTTAGATTAATTTTGGATATTATCATTAAAGAATGAATCGTACTTTTCATTACCCATGTTGAGAATGAACAGATTGACTTGTGCCCTTGTTATCGCAGTATATATAAGCTCAACAGATTCAAAATCTTGTATAGAATCACTTTTATGTGGCTCAATGATTAAAAAGACTGTGTGTGATTCCCAGCCCTTAAAGCTGTGTATAGAAGATAGCTTTACAGTTCCTGTTTTTATTGAGAAGTGATTTCTTCTGTATCGTCTGATTGTATTTATCCTCTCTTCAAAGTTGTTTTTAGATTTGGTCTCTAATTCGCTTTTATCATATTCTTCTTTAGTTTCAAATGTAGTGGTTGTATTCTCTTTTAATTGAGTCCTTATAGAGTATTCTATTTCTCTTAAAATATCAGCAGTACCAGATAGAATAGTAATGTCTGCTGGGTTAAGGCAATATTTCTTACAAGTCCCTTTATAGATATTGAATATCCTTTCTGTGCTGGCTTTCGCTCCAATATTGGCATATTTAATATTCCTTTGTTCAAAATCAAGCATAGGGTTATCTAACACAACCATATTGTCAATGGTGTATTTATTCTCTAAGAAATGGTGCTGGAACTTCATCGCTAACTTCCCTATTTCACTTGTGAATCTTTTGGAAGCGTTGAGAGACTTGTTCCAGTTTCCTGCGATTGTTTTAATTATTGGTTCTTTGTTCTCATCTAACGGTCTTCTGTAAATATTTTGCTTCTCATCTCCAAACACAACAAATTCACTATCCTCGTATAAGAAATATTTGGTAATTATTTCCAGCCATTCAGTTTGGTAGTCTTGTACCTCATCTATGAATATAGCTTTGTACTTCTTAATGTGGTTCTTTACAGGCTCAAAGAAATTAATATCTGTATAAGATTTTAATCCTTTTATGGGTAGGTTATAGTTGTTTGCTTCTGATTTAATAAACTGATGATAGTTGGTGATATAGAATTTCTCCCAAGGATAACTCTCTCTTACGTCATTGATTTTGTCGCGAATGTAATTCTTAAGGGATAGATTAAATGTTAGAATTAATATTTCACTATTAGTTCTTAGATATGCATTGACAGCTCTCTTTGCAAGGACAAGAGTTTTACCACTTCCTGCAATCCCTTTTATTTTACGTCTGGGTCTGCTTTCACTTCTAATAAGTTCTGCTTGTGCTTTAGTGTACTTAATATCAATCCCTTCTTCTAATTGATGAAAAGGTGGCTTGAGGTAGCGTTTGAAATTATTGTAAATATCTTCATCAAATAAGAAAGAAGGTTGTTCTATTCTTATCTTGCTGAAATATTCTTCTAAGTTTTGCAGTGTAAGAGAATCATATCCCCAATATTGTATATATTTTATGTCTTTTAAAAATTTGGTCTTATTATCTTCCTTGGATATATTCTCATGTATAAACTTCTCAATATTATCTTGGGACATCTTATGGAAGTAAACAAGTGTATATATAATATTTGAATAGTACCACTTATTCATTTTCTTCTCTAAGAAAGTACTTATGTGTAATGAGACAAGATTCTCTTTATAGTAATTTATTTGAGAGAAAGGTGATTGAACCTTTGTTGAAGTTGAATTATTCCACCAATCCAAATCATCATTAATAGCATAGTCAGTTAAATCCCAATCATTTACAGATATGATTATAGCTCCACATCCCTTTTTAAGAATAACAATATTGGGTCTGTCACCATTTATGAAAGGATGGTAATATATCTCAAACTCCATATTTAGATTCTTTTGTAAAAAGTCTAATAGGATTAGTTCTCCTTCTGTTGCTGGTTGGTGGAGATGCTGGATTGTATAGAAGTCAGGATGAATTTGTGCCATTGAATTGATATATAAGGTTATATTGCAAATATATAACTAATATGCCTTTAAAAGAAAGAACTCTAAATCTTTTTAGTAGTCTGGAGCTTTTATTGCCATATCTTTATAAGATTAAATCTGGCAGTTCTTCCTTGTCTTTTACCTCCTGCTTCCTGCCTACCAACCCATTTGATAATGATTTCATAAGAGCGTGCATATCCTTAACTTCCTCAAAATTATTCTCCTTGTACTTCTTATAAATCATGCACTCCCTTGAAATGGGGTTTCCTCTGCTCTCGTTAAATGCTATCATGTGTTCAAAGTCAGCTTTCACTTCCTCCACATATTTATCTTTGGGTAGGTCTATAAGCAAACCTTTAGCTTTTAATATGATTGAATCTCCAACTTCATCTAACAAGTCCATATCCCTTAGTTGTTCTATGTAGTTAGAAATAGTACCATGTCCCATGTGGATTAGTTCTTTCAGTTTTCTTACAGATAAGGTAATTGTATGACTGTGTGGCTCTGCTGCACTGAATAGTTTGAGTATAAATCCTCTGAGCTTTAAATCCAGTGTACTGTTATATGAATCATAGAACTCTCTGCTGATTCTTCTGTAATGTCCAAAGCTGACAGGAAAGAATATATAATCTGTCCAAGTCCTGTCATTCCTGCCACTGTCCTTATTCTGTATGCTGACTTCCCCTGTGGCTCTTAACTTGTCATTGAATGATTTGGAACTCTTACCACCTTTATAGTTGGCAGGTTTCTCTCCAACGAATGATGTAAGCTGGTCTATCGTGGTGTCAGTGGTCAGCATATATTTGTCTGCTGTCAATAGTAACACGTATGTCCTGTAAACATCAGCACAACCTAACTTCTGAATCAGATTGTTGCTCATTACTGTATATTCCTTGAAAGGTAGCTGCTCGTAACTCATAAGGCAATCGCTCAATATGTTTAATTAAAATGATTTGGTTGGTCTTTAATAAGAATCTCATTTTAGAGGAACTTAATTTGTTTGACTTCCTAAGTTCGCTCAGCTTGTTATAGAAATGATTGTTATAAATCCACATATCATTGATTTTAGTCACTCCCAGCTTACAGATTACCTGTGCGGTGTCCGCAAGGACATTGCATAGGTCTTATTGGAATGTAGCATAGGAGTGTAGAGAGGGGGTGTTTAGACACGCAGTAAAAAGTGAATAAGCACACCTCCCAAATTTGACAATATGAATCTCTCAGTTTCAATTTTTATCTTGTCAGTAAGCCAACTTCTGTAATGCGATATAATAAGTAGTAACCTTTCCATTCTTTTTTCTCCTTGTCTTTAGATAGTTATTAAGATTAGCCCACAATCCAATGTGAACCTTGTTATCTTTTACTCCCTGTTTAAGAGCCTTAACCCTTATCTGTTCATAAGTAAATTCTTCCATTTTAGATATTCTGAATAGTTTGTAGTCCGTCAATCTGTGTGGTGGGATTATCTGTTTGTGGTACTGTAAAGATAGTAATTCCATGAATGAGGAACTAATGATAAGACCACACATTTAGTAATCAGACTTGATGCTATTCAGAATGTCTAAGAACTTGGGGAGAGTAAGTCCACCTGTCACATGGACTTTATTGTTAATTGGTTATGCGGTTTCTACAGGCTTGTTGCTATTCTCATTCATATATTGGAACCATTTCTCAAAATTCTTATAATATTGTTTGGCTTCAGCACTACCGTCTGGTTTCTGATTACTAAACCACACATCTTTGTCAATCATGGCAACTAACTGTTGGATTCGGTTAATCTCTGGTTTGTATTCATTGTAGAACAACTTAAATCCTTTAGCTAATCTTCCATTGTTATATGTGGATTCAGAGATTTTACTGCTCTTGAAAGCCTTTAGAACTTTATCACCTAACTCTTGGGTGGTTGCATTCAACTTTAAAGATTTAGGTAGTCTGTTTATGCCCATTTTAAGGTCTTTGGCGACATTGGCTTTAATTTCTGCTTGTCCTAATGTATAAAAACTATAGATTACGTCAGACTTCAATCCTGTTTCTTGAATTTGTGCTTCAATATAATCAATTCTCTCGTTTCCTGTTTGGAACTTTGATTTGCTAAAGTCTTTATAATTCCAAGGTCTGCCATTGTTGATAGAAGCTGTAAATAATGCTAAACTCATATTCTCTGGCTTCTTAATGGTTTCAGTCATTTCTTCCTCATTAAAATCAAGAAAACCTTCTACCTCCAGTATGAACATGGCTATCATTCTGTGTTGTCCATCTACAGGAGCTTTAGCTGCTACTCTTTCAGTAGCATTTGTAACCTCTTCTGTATTCAGCATCCAGTTGTCTATTGAAAGAGGTTTGGCATTGGACTTAGGTACAATGGAAACTTTTAATAATTTCTCTCCTGTTAAATCCTCGCTGCCAACTAACTTAATCTTACCCATTGCTGCATTGAAGCCATATTTCTCAATCATAGAATAGCACTTCTTTACATTCTCTGCTACGATTTCACGATTGCTGCCATAAAAATAAATAGTCATCATATTTTCTTTGCAGTTTTTAGACTGGTGCGCTCCAGCTTTTGTTAATTTTGATATTGCAAAACTACCTGCTTCTGGGCTGATTAAAAGAGAGAAATTAATGAGTGGCTTTACTTCCCCTCTTAATTGTCAGCTCGTCCGCTATCGTTTTTGACGCTGCAAAGATGGGATATAATGGCAGGATTAAAAGAGAGAAAAAAAGTCCTGCTTTCATGTACCCTCTTAATGGTATGAAGCAGGACTGTGCTAATTATCAGAAGTTTATTAGCAATATATGCTGTTCACAGTATCAATTTTCTTGTCTTTATATTGCTTGATGTAGCCTTTTAAAACATCTTCATCTTCTGAGAATTTATTATGTTTGGATAACTTGGTGAAATAGATAAGCCTTGATATGAGCAATGTCTTACTAAGTGATATGGTGCTTCCTTTCTTTTGTCTGACATTAAACTGCTTATTATATGGAGATAGATTGAAGAAGTCGTTAAACATTTTATAAAATAGGTATATCTGAATGGATTCCTTTTCTTCTGCATGGGTGCTTATGCTGACTTGTTGGCTCTGCATCCAAGGATGTTCCTCTATCTCCTTTAGGTTATTGATGATGGTAGTAGCCAAATAGCCTATTGCATTGGCATTGTCAATTACTATCTGATGCTTGCCCTCTACTTTTACAGAGATAGTGATAGGTTTCTTAAAACTCACTCCAAATTGGTTAATCTCCTTATGGTTGTCAGCTATGGCTTTGGCGAATTTGGTGAGCTGTTCTATTCCAATGCCTGTAGCTTTCATTCCATCCAAGCACGTTCCACAAGTATAGTCAAAGATGAACAGAAGTAGAAACCAGAACTTATCTATATCAATTCCTAAACCTTTTAGTGTATTCTGTATGTCCTCATTGGCTATATAATCTTCGTATGTGAAGTTACCATATAGCTTATTCTGATTGTATCTTCTTATGAATAAGGGTAAGGCGGTTGTGCCATAAATATATTGTTCTCCTGTTTCATGGTCTATATCATAATCTGGTACATAAAGTACTGCTACTTCCTCCATGTATTCAAGTAACTTTATGCCTTTAGGGAAATAAGTTTCTTCAAGTCTTTCAATTGGTCTCATATCTTTGCTTATATGGTTTGGAAGCAAAGATAATTAAAAAGGATGAAGTTATTCCTTTTTAAATGGTCTGAGCCTACCATCCAATCCAGCTTTATGAAGTTGTTCTAAGTATCTTTCTCTATAACTAAGGTCAAGATGCAAGGCTCTTTCTTTTGCAAGGTCTGATTTAAGATATTCTTGTAAAGTCATAGTCTTTGTTTTCCTAATCATTTCTATGCTAAAGTTCTTCATATCACTGGACTTTAAAGTATCATAGTTAGCTGTTATAATTCCTTTTTCATCAATCGTCCAGTTGTCTAATAGGAGAGAAGCCATTGCAATGCTTCTGACTTTCGTAATAGCTATATAGAATTTAATTCCATTAAGGAACTGTACAATATAATATCCCTGCATGGTAGTGACAGGAATATAATTCACTCTCTCCAAATATTTATGATATAGTTCTCCTTGTTCTTCGATGCTAAGGTTTTGAAGCTTCTCTTTACCATTATTATCTTTAATCCTTTCGATGTCTGCCATCTTTTTACTCTGTGACTTTTTATATCTTATAATTTCTTTATCAATAGATTTTATCTTCTCATCTAACTGGTTCTGTTTCTCTTGGATAATGTTTAAAAGGGTAGGGTTGGTGGTTAGTAGAAACTTATTGGCATTATCTTGGCTTTCATTAGATAAGTTCTCTTTATCAAGATATAGGGCAGACAAACGTTTCTCAATTCCAGCTATTTCCTCTTGTAGCTCTGTAACTCTATTGTCTGTTTGGTTCCTAAAGAAGTTGATATATTCTGCTGTGTGCATAGATTTGAAAAGACTATATAATATTTCATTCGTAAGGTCGTAAGAAACTTCATCAATATTATATTTACAGAAGTCTGGATGAGATTTCCTATCAACACAGCTACATCTATATGTTAGTTTTGAAATTCCTGCTGCTGGCTTTTTGTCTTTTACAGTCATGGCTCTCCCACATCTACATCTGATGATTCCTTTTAATGGATTATGATTGACTTTTCCAGTTGGAGTATTTTTATAGTTGTTTTTAATCAGCTCTTGTGCTTTCATAAAATCCTCTTCACTGATAATAGGTTTTATTCTAACCTCGATGGTATAAGGTTCTTCTCTACCTAATCTTTGTGTTCTTCTTCTGATTCCTCTATAAATATCACTATGGATATAGTTGCTTAGAATGGCAACAGTGCTGTAATATCCTCTAAAAGTAATATTCCTTTCATTGAAATATCTGGCTACTGCTCCCAGTGTCTTACCAGAGTTTACTAAAGCGAAGAGTCTTTTTATATTCTCTACTTCTTCTGGTACTTCTTCTAAAATATATTTAGGACGTTTCCCATTGGGGTTAGGAACTGCTTTATATCCATAAGGTATTTTTTGGTCTACAACTGCATAAGGATAAGCTTGGAAGAGAGCTTGCTTCCCATCTTGGTTCTTCTTTTTAATATCCAATCTTTCTTGTGCTGCTGCCCATGCTTTGATAGTGAGGATAAGTATTTCTGTAATGTCTAAAAGTTTATTAGCTTCATAAATTTTACTGGGACTATCTAAGAGTATTACAGATAATCCTTTATTAATAATCTGTTGAATATTGTAAACTGTCTCTGTTACATCTTCTTGCCTGCTCAAACGTGATAACTCAGAAATTACTATCATGTCTGCATCTTTGTAGGTTTTACTTTGTAATTCGATATAACCTTTTCTGTCTGCAACCACACCAGATATTCCAAAGTCCTCAATAATTTCAATTAACTCATAATTGTTGTTCTCACAGAACTCCTTAATCTTTAGCTTTTGTCGAGATAAGTCTTGTTTTGTAGTAGAAACTCGTGCGTATCCTATAATTTTTATCATAATGTAATATATTGATTATGAAGCAAATATAGGTATAAAATTTCACTTGGGCAAGTCTATTTAGTTAAGTGAGTATTCTTGTCAGGTTCCGGCCAATCGGATAGGCTTTTTAGGCAATGGAGGCCCGTTCTCATTGATGCAACTCAAAGTGATTCAGGAAGTAATCA
>NZ_CFQVBI010000033.1:0-2143 GCF_986095205.1 Megamonas sp.
GATATAGTAAGACCTGCTATTTTAGTAGGCAAGTATCGTTTGTATCCAAGAATCCCCTGCCTTTAGGCATGGGGAGTATGTCAAAGACCATATAGAGATACATTTTCTAGAATTGCCGAAATTTACTTTGAAGGATATGCGCAAAATAAGAGCGTCAGAAGCATGGCTTGCTTATTTTTCAGGAAAATATAATAAAGAAGAATTGGAGGAAATAGCGATGACAACTCCAGCGATTAAAGAAGCAGTAGAATTTGAAGATACATTTTTACAGGATAAAATAGAACGTAGAGCATATGAACAAAGGGAAAAAGCGATAAGAGATTATTATTCATATATAAGTGCATTTAAAGAAGAAGGATTAGAGCAAGGAATGAAGGAAGGTTTAAAACAAGGTTTAAAACAAGGATTAGAGCAAGGATTACAACAAGGTTTAGAACAAGGTTTGAAAAAAGGTTTACAGGAAAATAAAATTCAAAATGTGGTTAATGGATTAAAAGAAGGTATTGATATTAATATTATTGCTAAGATAACTAAGGTATCCATTCAAGATATTGAAAAAATAAAGATGGAGTTTAATTTATAATTTTAGAAAAAAACTGCACCTCTAAAAGTTGTTTTATATCCAATTTTTAGGGTGCAGTTTAATTTTTATCTATGATTTACAATTTTTGATTATAGTATTATGCATAATAAATATTGCAATCAAGTATCATATCATCTATTTGCTTATGATCTGTGTATTGCCATATCTTACAAATACGATTGGGATATTCAAGTTTAAAGCTGTTTTCATGGTAATATTGGGCAGACCAGATGGGAATATAATCGGCTAGGAGATTTAAGTCAATGATATTAATGAGCCAATTATAGGAACTATATAGACCTACATAATTATAATCTAGTTCGTTTAATCGGTTGATGAAGTTGCCAATCATATAGGCTACATTAATCTTGTTTTTGAGCATGGATTTATCTTCTGCATCATACCAAATGCCAAGTGACGGATTTTGTCCGTTGAGATATGTTTTGATTTGTTTATCTACCCAATTAGCTTCTGCTATAGCTTCATCAATTGTTGAAGCATGAGCATAATAATATATGCCATAGGGCAGATTATAAGTTACAGCATTATTTACATGTGAGATAAATATTTCATCTAGATAATTGTATTCACCTATTTTGATGATAACGCCTTGAATAGTATTTGTCTTTAGTTTTTGCCAATTGAGTTTTTCTTGCCAAGCTGAGATATCTACTACTTGAAAATTTTGCATAAGTAATCACTCCTTTAATGATTTACTTGCAGTTTAAAGGAAGAAATTAAACCTTTTAAGCAAATTTGGGAAAAATTTTTGTTATTTTTATAAAAATTTACGATATGTCGAATACATTTTATTTTTATAAGAGTATAATATAGTTAATCTTTGAAAGAAAAGGGTTGATTATAATGCTACTTATAAAGGCAGTAGATTATAGGATTTTGGAATTATGTAAGGCTTATAATTTGAGCATAAATGGCTTAGCAAATAAAGCAGGAATGCCACCTTCAACTGTGGCTAGCTTATTAAGTGAAAAAAGTCGTAATCCTACAGAAGATACTATTTTTAAAATTTGTATTGGTTTTGGTATGAGAATGGATAAATTTTACGCCTCGAATTTATTTGACATTAAAAATATAAGTTTAGAAAATACTTCGCAGAAAATATATAAAGTTTAAATTCATAACTGCACATATAGCGAAAGGCAAACTATTATGTAATTTTGGATAATAGTTTGCCTTTTTTTATTTGCTAAGAAAAAATTTTTGATTTGGGGGTTGATTTTTACCATCTAAGTTGCAAGTAAATAAGTGTAAGGAGTTGATAAGATGAATAAGAAACGGCGGCAAAGGTTTTTATCAATCAAAGCTATGATGTATTTTTAAATTTTAAAATTAAGGAGTGATTTTTAATGGCAGATACACGCAAATTAACAATGGTATTTACTTTAGATAATGGAGACGATTTTAAATATAATTTAGCAGACCCTAAAGATGAATTGACAAAGAGCGAAGTTGATGTAGTCATGCAGAAAATGATTGATACACAGGCGATTATCAAAGATAATCATAAGGCGACAGCGATTAAAGAAGCATATATCACAA
>NZ_CFQVBI010000034.1:0-16669 GCF_986095205.1 Megamonas sp.
AACAGGTACACAAGTAAATGCAACAAGTACAGAAGGTAGACAAGATGTAGATATCTTCCGTGCACAAATGGAATTTTATTTCTAATCATATAATTTATAAATCTAATATTTAAACAAAAAGGCTTATTACTTACAAATTGTTTAGTAATAAGCCTTTTTGTTTTGACAATTAAAATCATGATATTAGATTTTAAATTTAATAGATAGTGTCTTTAGTCATTTTTAATCAATAGAAATTAATTCATATTGAGGATTACCCATTTTTAAATCGCGCATAGCGCTTAATTGATGTAATCCATGACGAGATTCAATGCGTTCTACTAAATCTTGATTGTTTGGTTGAGCATATACTAAATCAATAGAGGCTTGGTCTATAGCAAGTAAGTCAGTTGAGACTAATATACCAATATCTGGGATTGTAGGTTCAGCAGCAGATAATCCAGCGCAATCACAATCAACAGACATTCTGCGTAAAACATTAATAAAAACGATATGTTTACCAAAATAATCAATAACAGCTTTTGCTGATTCTGCCATATTTTCCATTAGACGCTCTTTACTTGGCCATTGTCCCCAGTCAGCAGGTTGGTTATCAACTGAAACACCATGAACCATTGATTTACCAATTCTACCATCAGCACAACCAATAGCGATATTTTTCATGGAACCACCATAGCCACCCATAGCATGACCTTTGAAATGGGTTAATACAATCATAGAATCATAATTGACGATATTTTTTCCCATTGAAATTTCTTGAAAATGTTTGCCATTGCGTACAGGGAGCATAACAGTACCATTTTCATCCATGATATCTACAGGGCAAAAATCCCAACCATTAACTTTTAAGGTTTCTCGATGACTTTCGGTAGTATATCTATCACCTTTATATAAGGTATTTGTTTCAACTATATTGCTATTGGGAACATGTTGTTGAAAAACGCGAACCATATCTCTAGGTAAAATATTTGGACCATTTTTTTCGCCTGTATGAAGTTTTATAGCGGTTTTTCCATAAATACCTTCATTGATTAAGTTATATAATTTTAGCAGGCTATCTGTATTAATTTGAGAAGAAAAATATACTTTGGCTTTAGAGCCAATATAATTGTCATTATTGATTTTGGTACTAGCTATTACTGGCGATTGAGCAAAAGAATGAGAAATATTATCCGTTAAGCCATAAGTGGCTGCTCCAATAACTGCACCACCGGCTACTTTGAAAAAATCACGTCTAGAAAATTTTTTCATAAAAATCTCCTCCTGTAAATGATTTTATTATTATTTTAATCATACATCTTGGAGTTTACTTTAGGTCAAGAAAATAATTTTATAGTAATGATTTTAGATAGCTTTTAAACTGTATTTACCAAAACCTATTTGAATGCGATTTTCTTCATGTAAGATGTTTAAAATTTCACGGATTTTATTTTCAGAAACGGAGAATTTATGAGCTAAGGAGCGTCGACCAACAGGTTGGCGAAGTGTATTACAACGTTTGATTTCAGCAAAAATTTCTTCTTTTAAATCAATAATATCATTAGGAGTTTTAAAAATTTCAGATTTAATATCTTCTGGCAAATCACTGCTTTGAGGTGGTTCATTAGGGCAAATATTAGCTAGATATTCAACTACATTTTGAAGTTCACGAATATTTCCAGGCCATGAATAGTTTTGAAGACAAGTTTTTATATTAGAAAAATATAATTTGGCATCTAAAGATAAAGGTTTATATTTTTTATAAAAACTATATGCAAGTGGTAAAATATCTTCTTTGCGTTCACGCAGTGCAGGCATTTTTATAGGAAGTACATTTAAGCGATAATATAAATCTTCTCGCATCAATCCAGCTTTTATATGTTCTTTTAAATTGTGATTAGTGGCAACAATGACGCGAACATCAATAGGAATTACTTTTATACTACCTACACGACGAATTTGACGTTCCTGAAGTACACGTAATAATTTCACTTGGAATGGCAAAGGGGCATCACCAATTTCATCTAAAAATAATGTTCCTTTATGGGCTGCTTCAAATAAACCGGAAGAACCACCTTTTTTAGCACCTGTGAAAGAACCTTCTACATAACCAAATAATTCTGATTCTAAAAGTGTTTCTGAAAGTGCAGCAAAATTAATGGCAACAAAAGGTCCTGAACTGCGATTAGAAGCATTGTGAATACTTTGAGCTAATAATTCTTTACCCGTACCAGATTCACCTTGAATAAATACTGTGGAATCTGATTTTGCCATTTTTTGTGCGAGTGATAATACTTTTTGGAGTGCTGGACTTTTGCCAACGATATGAGAAAAATCATAACGTGCAATATTTTGTTCTTGGTATAAACGACGACGTACGGATTCTTCAAGGCGATGAATTTCGGATACATCTTTTAATACAAATAATTTGCCATTATCGCTGTTTTTAGCATAGAGGGGAATTTCTGATATTAAAAGTTCATGAGAAGGCAATTTTAATATACCTTCTTTTCGAGGATTATTTACTGTTTGGAAAAAAGTATCATCTAAGAAATTTTCACTATCTTGCCCAATTAATTTTGTCGCTTTTTGAGCAAAGATTTTTTCAGCAATAGGATTAAAAACAGATATTTTATTTTCTTTATTGATAGCTATTAATCCATCATGAACATTATTGATGACGGTTTTAAATCTTTCTTTCATTTTGCTACTATCTTTTAATAATTTGTTACCTGTTTTTATTAATTTAATAATATCTTGAATATATTTAGCTGATAAAATATTAGCGAATTTATCTAAAATATCAAAATGAGTGAGAATTTCAATGATAGAAGTGATATCAACTAAACGAGTTTTTATATCAATAATATGGTTTACAAATCCCGGAACATGTTCAGTTTCGCCAGGAGTAATAGCTATTTTTAATTTAGGATAATTGTCTATTCCAGGATAATAAGGATAATAGTTTATATGGTCTATGCCTAATGCTTGCAATAATAAAATAGTTTCTTCTGCACTATCTTTAGAATCATTAACTAATAATACATCACTATATTTAGGCAGTTTAAATAGTTTGCCAATTTCATGATAATTTATAGAGCGTCGTGCAATAATATAAGGTACATTTGCAGGGCGAAAATTAATTCTTTCAAATGCATATTCGCTGGAATAGAGGATTAAGTCAACTTCTAAATTTGTTGGTGGAGGCGAAGATGAATAATAATATTTAATATCTACTGAAGAATAAAGAATATTACATAATTGTTCGTAAATAGTATGAGCAGTATTATATCCTACAGAAATGATGACTAATTTTTTCATTTTATATTTATCTCCTAATGGGAATTTAATGGTAATTCATAATAATATACCCTATATTATCAAAATAAATGGTATTTATCAATTTATAAAAGGTTATGATTTTTAAGTGTTTCTTGGTTCTTATATGTACAAATGTTTACTTGGCATGGAAATTGCATAAATATATTAGTGAAACTTTATATACTGATAAGGGAGGTTTTATTATGAACCCATTTAGTAATTCTTTTGAAAAGAAATGGACTTTTATTTTTTTATTTATGTATGTGTTAATAATGTTGCCATTTCCTTGGTATTATGCCACTGAATACATTCCTTCATTTTGGGGAACTCCGTTATTCATCTTTGGATGGATTTTTCATGGTTTAGTAGTTATTATACTCATATTTTTATGGTGGCAAAGTTGTAAAAAACGACCAGAGTATAAAGAATTTGATGATGAGGAGTGATTTAAATGACACATTCATTAGATAATAATATTATTCCATTTTTAGCTGTTATTATTACTTATTTTGGTTTATTGACTTATATTGGTTATTATGCTACAAAGCAAACTCGAACTCTTAGAGATTATTTCACAATGAGTGGTAAGGCAGGAGCTTTGCTTAGTGGTCTTGCATATTTTTCAACTCAATATAGTATGAGTACATTTATGGGTGTGCCAGGCACTATTTATAAAGTAGGTTATGCTGGAATGTCTGTATCTGTGCCAGGTATTGCTTTTAGTATGGTTATTCCTGCTTTACTTGTTGGTAGAAGATTAATTCGTTTGGGTCATCGTTATCGTATGCTTACTATGGCAGATTACATATCTGATAGATATGAGTCCACTTTAATGCGTGCATTATTGGCTATTATTATGATTTTATTCTTAGTACCAATGATGGGAGCGCAAACAATTGGAGCTGGAATTATTTTTAAAACATATACTGGTGCTCCAGAATGGGTTGGTATTGTAGTCATGGGTATAACTGTTATACTTTATTGTATGGCAGGTGGTATTAGAAGTATTATGATTACAGATGTTATTCAGGGGATTTTAATGGTAGCAACAGCTGTAGTTACTTTCTTTGTATCTTTGCAATTAGGTGGAGGTATGGAAGTAATTAATCAGCATTTAGCAGATACTGATATAAGTTTATTATCTCATCCTGGACAAAATAATTCTATGCCATGGCAAAATTATGTTTCTATGATCATCATGTGGAGTTTCTTTACAATTGGACAGCCACATTTATTTACAAAATTTTTCACTATGAAAAATTACAATGTAATGTTTAAAGCAGTATTATTGGGAACTTTAGGTATGTGGTTTTCTGCTACACTTATTGAATGGTGTGGTGTAACGGGTAGAATGTCTTTCCCTAATCTCACAGGAACAGATACAGACTTTATCGTGCCTCTTATTTTACAAGCAGGCGTTCATCCTGTAATTTCTTCTTTGATGGTAGCTGGTATTTTCTCTGCAGGTATGTCAACTGTAAGTGGTGTATTAATTACTTCCACAAGTGCTGTAACTCGTGATTTATATCAAAAAATATTCAATAAAGAAGCTACAGATAAAGATGCATTTATCATGTCTCGTTATGTAACAGTTGGTTTAGGAGTATTAGCTATTTGTATTGGTATTTATAAACCATCTTCAATTTTCCAATTAGTTTTATTTTCTTTTGGTGGTTTAGGTATTTGGGCAGCTCCAATTTTAGCCGGTCTTTATTGGAAACGTGCAACAAAAGTTGGTGCATTTGCGTCTGTAATCGTTGGTGAAATTGTATATATTTTATTGACAACTACTTTTACATCTTTAACATTTGGTTTCAATCCATTAATCGTGGCGTGGATTATTGCTATGGTGGTATTGATTGTAGTGAGCTTGTGTACAAAACCTGCATCAGCAGAAACAATTAGACGTCATTTTGATGATTTAGAAAAATGTTAATTTGATTTTAATGAATAAAGAAGGTATTAATTATGTATTTAGCACATTTAAATTGGCAACAAGCCAAAAGAGCTTTCGCAAAAGATGATTTAGTAGCAATTATTCCTATTGGAAGTACAGAACAACATGGCCCTGTAGGTCCTTTGGGAACAGACTTTTTAATTCCTGATTATTTTGCTAAACAAATAGAAAAACGCACAGAAGTTTTGATTGTGCCTACAGTTCCTTTTGGTATAGCTACACATCATGTGGAATTTTCGGGAACTATTGATATTGGTTTTGATGGCTTATATGCTGTTATTAAAGGTATTGTAGATGGTTTAAGTCGTCATGGCGTGAAAAAATTTGTATTTTTAAATGGTCATGGTGGTAATACTCCTGCTTTGGATAAAGTAGCATTAGAAGCTAATAAAAAAGGTTGTCTTTGCGCTCAGATTGATTGGTGGTCACTTGCTCCAATGCTCAATCCTGCATGGAAAGGCGGTCATGGTGACGGACAAGAAGTTTCTATGATTATGGCTATTGATGAAGGTTTAATAAGTAAAGATGATTTAATGGAAACAAAGGTAAATCATTTATCGGATAAATTAAAAAATATACATTTAAATGCAGTTGATTTTAAAGGTGCAACTATAAAAGTAATTCGCAGTGTAGATAAAGTGGTAAATAGTGGTGGCTATGGCGGAAGTGATTCTTATAGTGCAAATAAACAATGGGGTGAAGATATGAAAGTAGCTTTGCTTGATTATATTGTCGATTTTGTAAATGAATTTAAATCTGTAAAACTATAATTAGATAGGATAATTATTATGTTTAAACGCAGAGATTATTTTAAAGAAGATAGACAAAAACCATGGTCAATAAAAGATGAACCTGTTACTTGCGAAGCTTTAGCTGACACAGAAGCAAGAACATATCCAGATATGTTTGAGGCATATAAAAATTTTGCACAGACATATAATTTATCAAGGGATAGTTTTATCTTAACTAACGGCTGTGAAAATGCAGTGAGAATTATTTTTGAAGCACTTCGACCTAAATATGCTTATATTGAAAATCCTTCATGGGGTTTGGTAGAAGTATTGGCTAATGGTTTATTATATCCTCGACCTGAGGAAACACCTAAAGAAAAGCGAATTTTTCTAGTGGACTATGAGTTTAAAAATGAAAAATTTGTTTTAGGGGATTATCCTTTAAAATTACCACAAGAAAATTCTTTGTTTTATATTACTGATAAATATAATAATGTTTTTGAGCATGAAGTACTTCAAGATAGAAATGAATATGCTAAATATACTATTGTTGATGAAACTTATTCAGCTAAAATGTTGAGAAATAGTAATAGAGAAATACCTGAAAATGTTTTTGTAATTGGTTCATATTCTAAGTTTTGTGGTGCGGGAATACGTTTAGGTTATATTTTATATAATCCTAAATGGAATAACTTAATGCAATTACTAAGAGAAGAATGTATTTCTAAATTAGCAGAAAAATATACAAGTATACACATGCCAGAAATAAATTTACCAGAATTTGATGGTGATTTTGTTTGTAAGTCTAATAATTATGTCGTAGTAAAAGCTGATAGTTATACAGGTGATAAACGAAGAATTAATCGAGAGTTTGAGGTTTCAGGCATAAAATTTTATAAATTAGGATTATCCTTAAAATGATTTTAATGGGAATTTTATATTTTAAGTTTTATAAAATTCCCATTAAGTTTTTATAATAAAACACAAAAGTACTTTTATATTAGATTGTTGTATCTATTAAATTGTTGGCACGGAACTTGCATATAATAAAATAGTGAAATATTTTATTAGGGAGAGATACAAATGGATAAACAGAAAAATAATGATGTAAAAATCTCTGTGCCATGGTATGGTTATGTAGTTTTTGTGTTGGCAATTTTATTATTTTCAGGGATTTTTTCTTCGTCTGATGGAGTTTTACGTGCTTTAGATTTCAATGTATTGAATGGTAGTTTTGGACAGATACCAACTGATAAGGCTATGAGCTTTAGAGGTGCTGGCGGTAGCGGTGCTAAAGATGGCTTTTTATTTGCTTTAGAACTTATTCCTGCTGTTATTTTAGCTTTAGGAATTGTAAATGTAATTGATGGTTTGGGTGGATTGAAGGCTGCTCAAAAATTAATGAACCCATTATTAAAACCTTTACTTGGTGTACCAGGTGTTTCTGCACTTGCAAATATTGCTAATATGCAAAGTACAGATGCTGCTGCTGGTATGGTTAAAGAATTAGTTGATGAAGGAAAATTAACAGATAAAGAACGCTCTGTTATTATCACTTATCAAACAAGTGGTAGTGCTTTTGTAACAAATTACTTTTCTTCTGGTGCTGCTGCTTTTAGTATTTTACTTGCACCAATTATCGTACCTTTACTTGTGATTTTTGTATTTAAAATTGTGGGTGCAAATTTAATGCGTTTATATTTTAAATTTATTGGACAATAAGTGAGGTAAGATAAATGAGCGACAATAAAGTAGAAGTTATTCAGAAAAAAACAATTTTGGATTTATTCATTGATGGTGCTAGAAAAGGTTTTACTATTGGTACTACTAGTTTGTTACCAAATGTAATGATGGCATTTGTAATTATTCGTATTTTAGATGTTACAGGTCTTTTACAATTAATTGGCGTTGTATTTCAGCCAGTAATGGGGCTTTGGGGTCTTCCTGGTGAAGCAGCAACAGTCTTAATCACTGCTTTAATGAGTATGGGTGGCGGTGTAGGTGTAGCAATGAGCTTATATACTGCTGGTTCTTTAGATGCTATGCAAGTAACAGTGCTTTTACCTGCTATTTATTTGATGGGTAATCCTGTACAAAATGTGGGTCGTTGTTTAGGTATTGCTGGTGTAAGTACTAAACATTATCCTGCAATTATTTTAATTTGTGTAATTAATGCATTATTATCTATTTGGGCAATGCATTTTATTATGTTATTTTTACAATAAAAGAAGGTTGATTATATGAATACAAAAAAAACATTTTTCACATTATTAAAAAATGCACATGTAATTGCTCCAGAAGATTTAGGAGTTAAAGATATTTTAGTAGCTGGCGAAAAAATCGCTATGATAGGTGAAGGTCTTTCTTTACCAGCAGTATATGATTGCGAAGTAGTTGATTGTGAAGGTAATTATGTAGTACCAGGTTTTATTGACTCTCATGTACATTTAATCGGTGGTGGCGGTGAAGGTGGCTATGCTACTAGAACACCTGAAATCCAATTAACAGATATCACAACTTCTGGTGTAACTACAGTACTTGGTCTTTTAGGTACAGATGGTGTAACTCGTCATGTAGCTAGTCTACTTGCCAAAGCTCGTGGTCTTGAAGATGAAGGCATTACAGCATATATTTATTCTGGTTCTTATGAAATTCCAACACCAACAATTACAGGTAGTGTACGCAATGATATTATTTTGATTGATAAAGTAATTGGTACTGGTGAAATTGCTATGTGCGATCATCGTTCTTCTCAATCTCCAAAAGAAGCTTATCAGCAAATTACAGCAGAAGCTCGTGTTGGCGGTATGCTCAGCGGTAAAGCTGGTGTAGTTAATATGCATTTAGGCGATGGCGAAGATGGTTTAAAAATGCTTTATGAAATCACTAAAAATGGTGAAATTCCTAAGACACAAATTATTCCAACTCATGTAAACCGCAATAAACGTTTGTTTAAAGAAGCTATTGAATGGGCAAAACAAGGCGGTATTATGGACGTAACTTCTAGTGTTAGTCCAGAGTCCGGTTCTAGCCATTCTGTAAAATCCAGTGAAGCTGTAAAACAAGCATTAGAAGCTGGTGTTAATATTGAAAATATTACTATGAGTTCTGATGGTAATGGTAGTATGCCAATTTTTGATGAAGCTGGAAATAATATTGGCGTTGGTGTAGCAAGCCAGATTTCTATTTTAAATGAATTTAGAGATATGGTACAAAAAGAAAATATTGCGATTACAGATGCTATAAAAATTATTACAAGCAATATTGCTAAATTTACTAAATTATATCCAAGAAAAGGTTGCTTAGCTAATAATAGTGATGCAGATATTTTAGTATTAGATAAAGATTTACAATTACAACATGTGTGGGCAAGAGGCACTCATATGGTAGAAAATGGTAAACCTATTGTATTTGGTACTTTTGAAAAAAGATAATAGAAGATATGCAATAAAAAGTGGTAGAAAAAATCTACCACTTTTTTATTTATTAATATATTTAAACATAATAAATTGATTTTGTTATGTATTTGATAGATAATAGATATAAATATGAATAAAGAGGTGAATGCTGGAAACAGCGAATTTATGTTAAAAGCAGTTATTTTTGATTTTGATGGTACAATAGGAGACACTTTAAAATTAGTTATTGAGTCAATCAGAGAAGCAGTAAGTCCTTTTATGGATAGAGAATTATCTGATGATGAAATAGCAGATACATTTGGACCTATAGAAGAAGGTAGCATTTTAAAATTTGTAGATGAAAAAGACTATGAAGAAGCTTGCAAACGATTATATGATGCTTATGCAAGATTACATAGAGAAATAACACCAAAACCATTTGCAGGTGTTGTGGATTTAATAAAATATTTAAAAAGTAAAAATCTCATTGTAATTTTGGCTACAGGTAAAGGTGCAAAAACTTGTGAAATATCTTTAAAGCAGTATCAAATGGAAAATCTTTTTGATAAAGTAAAAACTGGCTCTATAAAAGGTGGTATAAAACCACAAATGATGCAAGAAGTTATAGATGAATATAAATTATCAGCAGATGAAGTGATTTATATTGGTGATGCACCAACTGATATTGATGCAGCTAGACAAGTTGGTGTAAAAATAGCTTCTGTATTGTATGGAACAAGAATAGAAGAAGAAGCTGTAAAAGCTAAAAATCCAGATGTAATTTGTTATTCTATTGAAGATGTTAAAAAGTATTTAACTAGTTTGATTTAAGAGAAAAATAAATATTATTATTTTGTTATAATTTCATTAGAAATGGGCTATTTTGTTGTATAAATTATCTTTTTGTGGTATTTTTAATACTAGCTGTAAGAATATATACAGCCTTTCTCATTTATTTAGATATATATTGAATGAGAAAGGATTTTTTTATTGCTGAAGATGGGAGGTACTATTATGGAAAAAGATATTACAAAAAAAATAAAACCATTTATAATTTATAGTGTTCCTATAATTCTACTTATAGCTGTTGTAGCTATTTTTGGTGTATATAAATGGAACCAGGGACAAGGAATTATTAATATTAATGATGCAAAACTCACAAGTTCTAAAGTTATGGTTGTAGCTCAAAATGATGGAACATTGACAGAGCTTCTGGTAAATGATGGTGATAAGGTAGAAGCAGGTCAAGTTATTGCCAAAATGAAAGTAGTTGTAACACCTGAACAAATTGAAGCTTTGCAAAAGGCATATGATGAAGCAAAAGTAAATTATGATAATTTAGAGCAACAAGTAAAAGCTTCTATGGTAGTAAGCCAGCCAGTAGTTACAAGTTCTTCAACAGGAAATGTAGCAGCAGCTCAAGCTAGATTAGATGCAGCGGCAGCAAATAAACAGAAGATGGATAAATTATATTCTATAGGTGCTGTAAGTGCGACACAATATGCGGAAGCACAATCAGAATATGCAGCAGCACAAAGTGCTTTAGCAGCAGCAAGCACACCACAAGTTGTAGAACAACAAGCAAGTGTTTCTTCTGCTCCATCTAAAGAATTATCAGAAGCATTAGCTACAGCTCAAATTCAATTAAATCAAGCAAAAGCAGCTTTAGACCAAGCTCAATCTGAT
This sequence comes from Megamonas sp., assembly GCF_986095205.1. Taxonomy (NCBI): domain Bacteria; kingdom Bacillati; phylum Bacillota; class Negativicutes; order Selenomonadales; family Selenomonadaceae; genus Megamonas; species Megamonas sp. The sequence continues at coordinate 11,073 of NZ_CFQVBI010000034.1, forward strand.
GATAATTTTGCAGATATTACAGCTCCAGTTAGTGGTATTATATATTTAACTGATTTTAAACAAGGTGATGAATTAAAACAAGGCGATGTATTCATCAATGTGGGTAATACTAAAAATTTATGGGTAGAAGCACCACTTACAGAAGAACAATATGCTAAAGTACATCAAGGTCAATTTGTGCATTATTCTGTTGATGATATGGATTTAACAGGTACTGTCTTAGAGGTAACACATCAAGATAGTGAAGATGAAGAAAATAAAAATTTAGTTACAGCAGCAAAAATTTCTTTCCCTGATGAATTAAAAGATAAAGTTTTACCTGGTGCTGATGTAACAGTTCAAATAACAATAGATAGATAGTAGTTTATGAAATAGAAACAACAATGGACGGTGAAAACTTTGCTGTTAAAGCGATTAGAAGCGTATGGATTTAAATCATTTGCAGATAAATTAGAAGTAGAATTTGATGAGGGAATAACAGCAATTGTAGGACCTAATGGAAGTGGTAAGAGTAATATTACAGATGCCATTCGTTGGGTTTTAGGGGAACAAAATGTGCGCAATTTACGTGGAAATAAGGCAGAAGATATTATTTTCACAGGTAGCTCCACAAGAAGACCTCTTGGTGCAGCGGAAGTTTCCGTTACTTTTGATAATAGTGATGGTAAATTACCTATAGATTTTCAGGAAGTAATGATTACAAGACGCATATTTCGTTCCGGCGAAAGTGAATTTTTAATCAATAAGACAAAGTGTCGTTTAAAGGATATTTATAATTTATTTGCCGATACAGGACTGGGTAAAAATTCTATAAGTGTTATTAGTCAGAATAAAGTAGATGAAGTTTTAAATACAAAGCCAGAAGAGCGAAGATATTTTTTTGAAGAATGCGCGGGAATTACTAAATATCGTGAACGAAAACGAGAAGCTGTGCGCAAATTAGATAATACACAGGCAAATGTTGTACGTTTAAATGATATTGTAAGTGAGATTGAAAAGCAGTTAGAACCTTTAAAAGAACAAGCTGATAAAACTAGACGATATAATGTCATTGATAAAGAATATAAAGATTGTAGACTCACGCAGATTTTGTATAAATATGAAAATCTTTCAGATGAAAATAATAAATTGGATTTAGAGATAAAAGGTTATGAACAAGAAAGAGCTTCATTAGAGGCTACAGTTTCTGTTTCTGAAAGTGAAAAAATCGCAAAAAAAAGTGAGATAAATAAATTAGAACAGAAAATAAAATTGCTTGGTGAAAATAATCAAAAAATCCATGAAGAAATAGAACGCAGTCGCAATCAAGCCACTTTATTACAAGAGCGTATACGACAGAGTTGTCAGTCTCAACAGCGTTTAGAGGAAAGACAAAATCAGACAAAAGAAGAATTAAAAATATCTTTAGCTGATGGAGAAGAACTGAAAAGAAAAGCTCAAATTGCTAATAGTACTGCAGATAAATTGGAACTTGCCCTGCAAGAAGAAAATTCAAGTGTACAAAAAGTAGAAAATGATATTAAAGCGAAAGAAGAAGAAATCAAATTAAAGCAAGAGCAAGATAATGAAAAGCGCAAGCAGATAGAAGAACAAAATAAGGTATTGTTATTGTTAAAGCGAGATATGTCTGATATAGATGTAAATATTGAAAATCAGCATAGTGCGCATAAAAATGCAATTAATGAAAAAATAGAAAAAAATACAGCTAAGGAATTATTACAGGTAGAGATTGATAATATCAATAAAAAGGTACAGGCTAAACAAGAAAGTATTAATTCTCAACAAAGTAATTTAGATGAACTTATAAAAGTTTGCAAAGAGGCTACAGAATTTATCAATGAAACTCGCCAAAATGTGCGTATGGCAGAAGAAAAAGTAAAATTTTTCCAAGAAATGCAAGCATCATATGAAGGTTTTGGCAAGGCTGTAAAAAGAGTTTTAAAAGCGGATAAATCATGGCAAAAAGGTATTTGTGGTGCTGTAGCTGAATTGATAAAGGTAGAAGATCCTTTTATTACAGCTATTGAAGTAGCTCTTGGCTCTGCTATGCAAAATGTAGTTACTAAAGATACTGATACTGCAAAATCAGCAATTAATTATTTGAAAGAAAATAAATTTGGTCGTGTAACTTTTATGCCACTGACTACTGTTCAGCCACATAAAAATAAACGCACTGAAATTGAACCGGGTAAACATGGTTTTATCGCTTATGCAGATGAACTTGTAAATATTGATGAAGAATATAAAGTGATAACTCAATCTTTATTAGGTAGAATTTTAGTAGTTGATGATGTGGATAATGCTTTAAAGTTGGCGAAGTTGTATGATTATCGTTTGCGTATCGTAACTTTAGAAGGTGAATTATTGCAACCTGGTGGTGCTATTGCTGGTGGTAGTAGCCAAAGCAAGGAAGCAGGTTATTTACATCGTAAAGGTGAGTTATTAGAATTAAAAGATTATCTAGCTAGTGAACGTAAAGTATTGCGTGATGCGAAAAATAAATATGAAGATGATGAAGCAAAACGCGTGGCTTTGGCAGAAAATATCAATCGTTTGCAAAAAGATTGGCAAGAGTTGTCTTTATTATTAGCACAGAAAAAAGTAGAATTTAAACAATTAGAAAATTGGTTTGTAAATCAAGAAGATATCTTAAAAGCTATAGATAATCGTATATCTGCTTTAATTGTGAAAAAAACGGCTATTGAGGCAGATATTGAAAAACAAACAGCGAAAATTGCTCAAATGGAAGCTCAAGTTGATGAAAAACAAAATCTTTATGAAGATATTTATAATGAAATTGAAGTATTGAAACATGATTTAAAAATTCGTCAACAAAAGGTAATGCAAAAACAAATTAGCTGTACAGAGGCAAGACAAGAAGTTATTCGCTATAATGATAAATTGAATTTGTTGACAGGACAGGCAGAAAGATTTAAGGCATTTTTAGCTGATAGTGATAAAGAAATGGCTGGATTACAAAAAGTCATTGATGATAGTTTAGCTGAATTAAAACAATTAGAAGAATCTGTAGCTAATTTGGAAAAGTTAAAAACTGATGGTAAAGAAGAATACGATACTTTATATAAAAGACAATTAGGTATGCGAAGTGAATTGTCTGATATGGACGAAGAACGAGCTAAAATTGCAAGTAAAGTAGGCGTTATCAAGGATAAAATTCATAAATGTGAAGTAAGTGTAGCTAAATTAGAAACTGAAATTAAGCAGTGCTTACAAAGTATGCAAGAAGAATATGAATTGACTCCACAAGAAGCTTTAAATCATCGTTTAGAACTTGATGAAAATGAGCTGAAATCTAAATTAAAGAAATTAGATAAAGAATTAAAAGAAATTGGCCCTGTAAATCCAAATGCTATCAACGAATATGAAACATTAAATGAACGTTATAGCTTTATGAGTAAACAAATTGAAGATTTAGTCAAAGCTAAAGAAGATTTAACAAAAATCATTGAGCAGATTGATAAAACAATGTCTACACAATTTGGCTTGGCTTTTGATAAAATAAAAGTATATTTTAATGATATTTTTAAACGTTTGTTTGGTGGTGGCAATGCAAAATTAATTTTAACAAATAAAGAAGATATCTTAAGTTCAGGTATTGAAATTGAAGTAGAACCACCAGATAAAAAACCACAGAGTCTAGCTGTATTATCAGGTGGGGAAAGAACGCTTACAGTTATAGCGTTACTGTTTGCATTTTTCACTTATAATCCTGCACCATTTAGCGTATTAGATGAAATTGATGCTCCATTAGATGAAGCAAATGTCAAACGTTTCGCGAAGTTTTTAAAAGATTATGCCAAACGCACTCAATTTATTTTAGTAACACATCGTAAGGGAACAATGGAGTCTGCTGATGTTATGTATGGTGTAACTATTGAAGATGCTGGTGTATCTAAGTTGATATCTGTTCGTTTAGAAGATTTTGAGGAAAGAGGTTAAAAGATGGGATTTTTTAGTAAATTAAAAGAAGGTCTTACAAAAACACGTAAATCTTTAACAGAGAAAATTGAAAAAGTAATTATTGGTTATGCTGATATTGATGATGATTTATTAGATGAATTAGAAGATGCTTTAATCCAAGCTGATGTAGGGGTAAAAACTTCTTTACAATTAATGGACGATGTTCGTGCTGGTATTAAGAAAAAACAGATTAACTCTCCTGAAGATTTAAAACCATTCTTGATTAAACGTATTACAGAAATGTTAAATGAAGGTTCTGATGAAACAAATATTGCTAAATCTGGGCCTACAGTAATTTTAGTAATTGGTGTAAATGGTGTAGGTAAAACTACAACTATTGGTAAATTGGGTAGATATTATAAAGAACAAGGCAAAAATGTCATGTTTGCAGCAGCAGATACTTTCCGTGCAGCAGCTATTGACCAATTAGAAATTTGGGGTAAAAGAGTAAATGTTCCTGTAATTAAACATGAAGAAGGTTCCGATCCAGCGGCAGTAGTATTTGATGCTGTAAAAGCTGCTATCGCAAGAAAAGTGGATATACTCATCATTGATACAGCAGGACGTTTGCATAATAAAGCTAATTTAATGACAGAATTAAATAAAATTCAAAGAGTTATTAAACGTGAAATAGCAGAAGCTCCACATGAAACATTATTAGTATTAGATGCTACAACAGGACAAAATGCAATTAGCCAAGCTGAATTATTCACAAAATCAGCTCCTATTTCTGGATTGGTATTGACTAAATTAGATGGCACTGCTAAAGGCGGTGTAGTAATTGGCTTAAAATCTGAACTTAGTATGCCAGTAAAATGGATTGGTGTCGGTGAAGGTATGGACGATTTACGACCATTTGTAGCTAATGACTTTGCAGCGGCTTTGTTTAATCAAAAAGTAGAAGAATAATATAATTAAATAATTGTCTATTTGATGATAATAAAAATAATAAAAAGAGGATAAGTATAAAACTTATCCTCTTTGTTTTTAGTAGATTGTTTTGTCTGTTTTTTGTGCAAAGTTATCAAAGGATTTTATAGTGATATCTCTACCAAATTGTTCTAAATCTAAAACGGAGATATCTTGGCATTTTCCTTCAATATAGTTGTAGATGAAATCATCTCTAAAACCAATTTTATCAGCATCTTTAGCTGTGTTTCCATAATAAACTTTTTTGATGTTTGCCCAAATAGTAGCAGAAAGGCACATTGGACATGGATAGCAAGATGTATAGAGTTCACAACCTGTTAAATCATGAGTACCTAAATTTTGACAAGCATCACGAATAGCTTCAACTTCAGCATGACAAGTTGGATCATGTTTTATAAGTACACGATTATGACCACGACCTACGATTTTGCCATCTTTTACAATAACTGCACCGAAAGGGCCACCTTCATTAGTTGTTAAATTACTATCAGCTTCTTGAGTTGCAATAAGCATAAATTCTTCTTTAGTCATAAAAAATCTCCTATTCATAATAAAATATATAGGAAAAAATAATGTTTTTATTTTTTGCCTATATAAATATAAAGTGATGTACTCCCACCACTTTCGCTATCGCTTAGAAGTGGGGGCTTCTTGTTCGATACAACTTTTGTTGTAAGCATAAGCAA
>NZ_CFQVBI010000035.1:0-16519 GCF_986095205.1 Megamonas sp.
ACCTACAATTCAAATACAACACTTGTTAAAGTTAAATACATAATTATAGAATACAATAATTATAAAAATGATAATTCAAATACAACACTTGTTAAAGTTAAATATAAATTGTTGTAAATGGTTTTTCTCCTAATTTCCAATTCAAATACAACACTTGTTAAAGTTAAATACTCTATTTGTAGTATCGCCAGTATCTTGCATTATTATTCAAATACAACACTTGTTAAAGTTAAATGAGGAAAAACTAAAGGCTGGACAGGAGCTATCTTATTCAAATACAACACTTGTTAAAGTTAAATATTTGACTCAATCCTTGGAGAATGCCAAAACATTATATTCAAATACAACACTTGTTAAAGTTAAATTGTATTTTTTGGTCTACAATAAGAGAAAAATAGTCAATTCAAATACAACACTTGTTAAAGTTAAATGCCAGTAAAATTAACACTTTTATAAATAATTATAGTTTATAAAGGTTGAAATATCAATATTTATATGAGTTTTTACCAGCGATTGAGGATTTTGGGTGATTTTTTATAAATCCTTTATTTATAAGGATTTCAGGTTTTAAACTAGAAAATGGCTGGGAAAATAAAAAGGCACTTGTTTACACAAATGCCTTTAAATAATTATTTTACATTAGCAAAAGCTTGTTTTAAGTCATCTAAAATATCATTGATATCTTCAAGACCTACAGAGAAACGAACCATACCGCTATTGATACCAGCAGCTTCGAGTTGTTCATCTGTCAATTGACGATGTGTTTCACTTGCTGGGTGAAGAACACAAGTACGAATATCAGCAACATGAACTTCATTAGAAGCTAATTTTAAGGAGTCCATGAATTTAACAGCGTTTTCTTTGCCACCTTTGATTACAAAAGTGATAACACCACTGCAACCTTTTAAATATTTTTTAGCAAGAGGATAAGATTCATTGCTTTCAAGAGCAGGGTACATAACGCTTTCTACTTTATCATTGCTTTCTAAATATTTAGCAACAGTAAGAGCATTTTCGCAGTATTGTTTCATACGTACAGGTAAAGTTTCTAAACCTAAGTTTAATAAAAATGCAGAATGTGCAGCTGGATAGCAACCGAAATCACGCATTAACTGCATTCTAGCTTTTAAAATATAAGCTTGTTTACCATAAGTTTTTGTATAGGAAAGACCATGATAAGATGGATCTGGTTCTACTAATTCAGGGAAATTACCATTGTCCCAGTTGAAATTACCGCTATCAACGATTACACCACCGATTTGAAGTGCATGACCGTCCATATATTTACTAGTGGAATGAGTAACAATATCAGCACCAAATTCAAATGGTTTGCATAAGATAGGAGTTGCAAAAGTGTTATCCACAATCAAAGGAACACCATGAGCATGAGCGATATTTGCATAACGTTCGATATCAAAAACAGTCAATGCAGGATTAGCTAAAGTTTCACCAAAAACAGCTTTAGTATTAGGTTTAAAAGCAGCATGAATTTCTTCATCAGTAGCATCATGACCAACAAAGATACATTCAATACCTAATTTTTTTAAAGTGAAAGCGAAAAGATTTACAGTACCACCATAGATTTGAGTAGTAGAAATAAAGCTATCACCAGCATTACAGATATTTAAAATAGCAAGTAAGTTAGCAGCTTGACCAGAAGTAGTGCACATAGCACCAACGCCACCTTCAAGGTCAGCAATTTTATTTTCAACAGCCATGACTGTAGGATTAGCAAAACGAGAATAAATTAAAGATTTAGTAGGTTCATCGAAAACAGCAGCAACATCATCAGTAGAGTCATAAACATATGTAGTGCTTTGCACAATTGGCATGACACGAGGTTCAGTATTTTTAGGGCTGTATCCAGAATGTAAACATTTAGTAGCGTCTTTCATAAAAAAATAGCCTCCTTAGTAAAATATAAATTATATTATAAAACATTATAGACAAAATAGAAAGTATTTATATACATGAAGAAAATTATTTATTGTAAATATGTTTAAAAGCTGAATATATTTTTAGATAAAAAGAAAAAACTAGCAAGTAAAATAAATACCTGCTAGTTTTTTGTTTAAACATCTTTAGAAGAAATATATTTAATAATACCAAATCCTAAAATCAAAGTTAAAACACAGATAAAAATTTCTTCATTTTGCGGAATACCTGGATAAAGTTCCAAGATAGAACCTAAAATGAACCCAAGGATAATTAAAAAAGTAGGTTGAGGATAGTTTTGCATAAGCTTTTCTAATAACTTAGTAGTTAGTAGAATACCTACAACTAGACCAAATCCTAATGGAATTAAAAATGGTAAGTAAAATTCAGAAGCTGCACGCATAGTTTCATCATATAATCCCATCAATAAAAGCATATAAGAAACGCTTATTCCTGGTAGAACAAGAGCAATAGCAGCTATAAAACCAGCGACAACTAACAATAAATAAGTATACCAATTAGTAGCATCATTTGTAGTTACAGTACTTATAGGAGACATTTCAAAAAAAAGAACAATTAAAAAACCAATAGCGACATATATAGGGACTGTCCAGGAAAATTTAGTTAATTTAGCCTCGCGAAACATCAAAGGCACACTGCCTGCTACAGCACCCATAAAGAAATAAAGCATAGGCATAGGATAAGTTTCAATTAAATGCAAAATAGGTTTAGAAAAAGAAACAATACCTATTAAAGAACCTGATAAAAATATAGTTAAAAAAAGAGAATTTCTAAATTTATTTTTCATGAATGAACTTACAGAAGAAATTAATTTAGTATAAATCCCAAGTATCATAGCCATAGAACCGCCACTAACACCAGGAACCAGCATGGTAGACCCAACAACTAACGACTTAGCAAAAGTTACAACATAATTTCTCATAAAAGTAAACAAAACCCCTTCTAAAATAAAAAATAAATTGACAATAAAAAAGACATAGCCTATAAAAGGTTATGCCTAATATGAGATTTTCAAAACATACTATAATTGTATAGTTTGTAAAAAATAAAGTCAATTAACAAAGAAAGATTTTACAAAGATTTTACAAAATCAAATCATCAATTAAAAAAGAAAATAAAAGACAGAAGACAGTGTAAAATAGAGGTAATTTAAAAGTAGCAAGCTTAGCAAAAGTCTAGACGAAAAAATAAATAAAAAGCGATGTAAAAACATCGCTCTAATTTAACTAGATAAAATCATATAATCACATATCATTTAAAATTTTAACGAAATCTTCCCTACAAACAGCCGAATTAAACTTCTGTCTCAAACTAGCACTGCCATACAAGCCATGAGTATACCACGTAGCATGCTTTCTCATCTCACGAGGACCAATATAATCGCCCTTCCATTTCAAAAGCATATCCAAATGTTCTAAAATAACCTGTTTTCTTTCATCAATGCTAGGTTCACCAGGATCAACACCAGTAAATAAAAATTCTTTAAAACGGCGGAAAATCCAAGGATTACCCTGAGCCCCACGACCAATCATGACAGCATCACAACCAGTACGTTCAAAAATATTTTTTAAATCCTGGCAAGTTCTAACATCACCATTACCGATGACAGGAATATCAACAGATTGTTTAACCTCGCGAATAATATCCCAATCGGCATGACCACGATAAAATTCTTCCCTAGTTCTGCCATGAACAGCAATAGCATCAAGCCCAGCTTTTTGAGCAAGACCAGCCATTTCAACGACATTACAGTGTTCACTATCCCAGCCCTTACGCATTTTTACAGTAACAGGCATATCTTTTACAGCTTCACGCGTAGCACACATTATTTCATATGCCAAAACAGGATCTTTCATCAAAGCTGAACCCTCATTATTGCGTACAATCTTCGGTGCAGGGCAACCCATATTTATGTCAATCATATCACAACAATTCAAAGAAGCTACAAAACTAGCTGCTTTATACATACGTTCAGGATTGCCACTGAATAATTGAATAGCTAAAGGTCTTTGTTCAGGAACAGTCTTTAACATTTCTAAAGTTCGTTCATTGCGAAAATTAATGCCTTGGTCGCTGACCATTTCAGAATAAACGAGACCACAGCCCATACGTTGAGCTAAAATACAATAAGCAGTATCAGTTACACCAGCCATAGGTGCTAAAAATACGGGAGTAGTTATTTCTAAGTTTCCTATTTTCATAAATTATTTGAAGGCTTATTTTTTAACCTTTCTAAGTACCCCTTTCTTGAAGCAGCATTACGTTCATAGAGAACGCGAAGACCAGTCAAAGTTAAGAAATGATCTGTTTTATCAATAGTGCTAGACTCTTCCGCAATCATGCGAGCAAGTCCACCAGTTGCGATTACAGTCATATCTTTACCATATTCTTTTTTTATACGATTTACAATACCATCTATTTGCCCTACAGCACCATAGATAATACCAGATTGCATATTTGTAATAGTATTATGGCAAATTACATTTTTAGGAGTAACAAGTTCTATACGAGGCAAATTAGCAGCCTTTTGGAATAAAGCATCTGCTGACATACCGATACCAGGAGCTATTACACCACCTAAAAAATCACCTTTATCATTTACTACATCAAAAGTAGTAGCAGTACCGATATCGATTACAATTAAAGGACCACCATATTGTTCAAAAGCACCAACAACATTTACAATACGGTCAGCACCTAAAAGGCGTGGATTTTCATAAACTAAGCGAATGCCAGTTTTTATACCAGGACCTACAAGTAATGGTTTTATTTTGAAATAACGTTCACACATTTTACTAATAGGAATAACAAGAGGGGGAACAACAGATGAGATAATAATATCATCGATATCGTTCATATCCATACCTTGGAAACGGAACAGTTCGTTTATGAGCATACCATACTCATCGCCAGTTTTTTGTCGGTCGGTGGAAATTCGCCAATGACGATAAAGTTTTTTACCATCATAAGCCCCCATAACGATATTACTGTTACCAATGTCAAAAACTAAAAGCATTTTATCCTCCATCTGTGAGTTTAGCGGTTTTGTACTGGTCGAATAGAAACATCGCCTGCTAACACACGTTTTATTTGTCCATCAATATTTACAAGAAGAGCACCATCGTCATCAATATCCACAGCAATTCCTTCTAAGACTTCATTTGTGCCGATTACACGGATATGTTGATTTAAAGTAATGGAATATTTACGCCATTCATCAAGAATAGGTGCAAAACCTTCCTCTTGACAGATTATATACAAATGTTCTAAGTAATACAAGATTTTATTTAAAAGTTTTAAACGAGAAATTTTTTTGCCTGTAATTTGGCTTAAAGAAGTAGCGATATTTTGAATTTCTTCAGGCATTTCTTCTTTATCAATATTGACATTAATTCCCATACCAATAATGATGTAATTTATACAATCCATTTCAGCATTCATTTCTGTCAAAATACCTACTAATTTTTTTCCTTTATATAAAACATCATTAGGCCATTTAATACCCACTTTTACACCAGTAACATCTTCGATAGCTTTGGTGATAGCAGTAGCAGCCATCAATGTGCATTTTGGTGCTTCTTGAGGTAAAAATTTTGGTTTTAAAATGACAGAAAACCAAATCCCTTTATATTTAGGAGAAAAGAAAGAGCGAGATAATCTGCCTCTACCACCACCTTGCTCTTCACTGATGATGATAGTACCATCTTTAACACCTTGAAGTGCTATTTTTTTTGCTTGGGTATTTGTGGAGTCTACAGTTTCAAAATATAAAATTTCAGAACCTAATATTTTAGTGGTAAGAGAAGATTTTATTTCTTCGCTTGATAATAAATCTGGAGAGTCAATCAAACGATAACCACTTCTAGGAACACTTTCAATATTATAGCCACTATCACGTAGTGCTTTTATATGTTTCCAGATAGCAGTTCGAGATACTTTTAGTGTATCAGCTAAGTATTCACCGGATAAAAATTTGTTGCCATTTTGTTTTAATAAGTTTAAGATTTGAGAACGCATAATAAAAATTGTTATAAAATAACAATAGCTACCCTCTTTTCTTTAAAATTTTGTTTTGTGATATAAATATAATAAATAAATTAATAAAAATCTTGATTGTTAAAATATATAATAGCTTAACAAAGTCATATTCGCAATAAAGTTAGACAATAAATTTTAGAAGAAAAAAGGATTTTTACAAATTTTAGTAAAATATATAATATATATCTTTAAATATTTTAAGAATTAAATTATATTTTATAAATTGGAGGCTGATTATAATGATGGCATTAAACTTTCAGGCAAAAAAACATGAAGAATTGATTATGTCACGTAAAAAAAATTGTACTGTTCGCTTAGGAGACGTTCGCAATCAATATCCAGAAAGTTCTATAGTATGGATTACTACTGGTAAAAAATATGAAGTGAAAAAAAGATTGTATACAGCAATCATTGATAAAGTTCGCGTAAAAAAATTCGCTGAATTAACTTCAAGAGATTTAGGTCATCAAAATCCAGAAATTGATTCATTAGAAGGATTGCGTTTAGATTTTGAAAATATTTATCAACGTCGAATTACTTTAGATGATACTGTAACAGTAATATATTTTTCTGAAGTTCTTTAAGAAATATTGAATAATAAGCTATTTTTTCATTTTTATATAATGGGGAAATAGCTTATTTATTAGGCTTTTTAGAGCTTTGAAAACTTTTTTAAAAAAATTTTTAAAAAGTTGTTGACAAAATACTTTGTTATGCATATAATAATACATGTCGCTGATACAGCGGCAGACAAAAAACGTCAAATGCGGAAGTAGCTCAGTGGTAGAGCATCACCTTGCCAAGGTGAGGGTCGCGAGTTCGAGCCTCGTTTTCCGCTCCAGACGGCGGCATAGCCAAGTGGTAAGGCAGAGGTCTGCAAAACCTTTATTCCCCAGTTCAAATCTGGGTGCCGCCTCCAAATGAATTTATTATGCACTGTGTGATTGCACAGTGCATTTTTTGTTATATAATAAAATATTGAGCTATGAAAAATATTAAATATAATTTTAAGGAGTTGTTTTTTTGCGTAATCGTGGTTTTGAAATAGTGAGTGATTTTAAAGATAAACATATAAATTTACCAACTCGAAAAACAAGTAAATCAGCAGGTTATGATATCGAAGCTGCTGAAGATAAAATTATAAAAGCTGGGCAAATGGCAGTAATTGCAACAGGATTAAAAGCTTATATGCAAGATGATGAATATTTAGGTATACATATTCGTTCTAGTTTAGCTTTTAAAAAGCATTTGAATTTAGTAAATTCTCAAGGTGTTATTGATGCAGATTATTATAACAATGAAGATAATGAAGGTCATATAATGATTGGTCTGATAAACTTTGGTGATGAAGATGTAGAAATTACTAAAGGTATGAGAATAGCTCAAGCCATTTTTTATAAATTTTTAACTATAGATGATGAAAAAAATGTTGATACTATAAGAAGTGGCGGTTTTGGTTCAACAGGAGAATAATATGCAAGATTTAGACTTATTTTCAGCAATGGCTAGTGAAAATAATGAAAGTATAAGCGAAAATACTATAGAGATGGATGAAGACTATCGTCCATTAGCTGAAAGAATGCGACCACGTAATTTTGATGAATATATAGGACAGGAAAAAATACTGGGTAAAAAATCATTTTTGCGTAGAATGGTACAAGAAGATAAAATACCTTCGATGATTTTATATGGGCCTCCAGGTACAGGAAAGACAACGCTTGCGAAAATGATTGCAGGTATGACAAAAAGTGATTTTTCTCGACTAAATGCGGTTTCTGCTGGTATCTCTGATGTGCGTAAAATCATTGAAAAAGCTGATGAAAATAGAAGATATTATCGTAAACGTACAATTATATTTTTAGATGAAATACATCGTTTTAATAAGGCTCAACAAGATGTATTATTGCCTTATGTTGAAGATGGTAGAATTATCTTGATTGGTGCTACTACAGAAAATCCGTATTTTGAAGTAAATCATGCGTTATTATCTAGAGTTCGTGTAGTAAAATTAGAATTATTAGATGAACAAAATTTAATTGATATCTTAAAAGTAGCTTTAGAAGATAAAGTTCGCGGTTTGGGTAAATATGAATTTAAATATGATGATGAAATATTATCGATAATAGCTCAATATGCTGGTGGCGATGCTAGAGTGGCTTTGAATATATTAGAGCAAGCTGGCGATGTGGCGTTAGAGCAAAATCATAATATCAATAAAGAAATTATTGAAAGTATTATCAGTGAAAAAATTCAGACGTATGATAAAAACGGTGATAATCACTATGATATAGTATCGGCATTTATCAAGAGTATGAGGGGAAGCGACCCTGATGCGGCGTTGCACTATTTAGCAAGAATGTTAGTAGCAGGTGAAGATATTAATTTTATTGCTCGAAGAATTGCTATCTGTGCCTCCGAAGATGTGGGAAATGCAGACCCACAAGCTTTAGTTTTGGCTATGGCTACAGTGCAAGCTGTTCAATTTTTGGGTATGCCTGAAGCTCGTATACCACTTGCACAAGCAGTAACATATATAGCATCTGCGCCTAAAAGTAATGCCAGTTATTTAGCGATTGATAAAGCTATAGAGCAAGTAAAAAGTCAAGATTGTGGGCAAGTACCAATACATTTAAGAGATTGTCATTATAAAGGTGCTAAAAAGCTTGGTCATGGTGTAGATTATAAATATGCTCATGATTATCCATATCATATAGTGAAACAACAGTATTTGCCTGATAAAATAAAAAATGCTAAATATTATATGCCAACATCAAATGGATATGAAGAAAAAATTGGTAAATATATGCAGTTTTGTGAAAAAATAAATTCTTAATTTTGACAAAGAAGCATTAGTTTGTTAGTATATGAATATATCTTAGTTATTTACTAGGAAATATATATTTGTTATTTGCAGATAGATTTTTAGAGGGGAAAAGAAGATGAAAAAAAAGGTAGCAGTAGCTATGAGCGGTGGCGTAGATAGTTCGCTTACAGCTGCTTTATTGATAGAACAAGGTTATGATGTCATTGGTGTAACTATGACTTTAAGTGATGAAAGTAGAGAAGCAGGTGGTTCAACTGCTGTCAGTGATGCTAAAAAAGTAGCAGATGCGTTGCATATTCCACATTATGTAGTTAATTATCATAAGAAATTTAAAGATGATGTAATAAAATATTTTATCAGTGAATATGCAAAGGGTAGAACACCTAATCCTTGTGTGAGATGTAATAATACTGTAAAATTTGGTAGTTTATTGAAAGATTGCTTAGAATTAGGTGCAGATTGTGTAGCTACTGGTCATTATGCACGTATTGAACAAGATGAAAAAACAGGTAGATATTTATTAAAAAAAGGTTTAGATGTAAGAAAAGACCAATCATATGTTTTATATACTTTGACACAAGATGTATTAAAGCATTTTATGTTGCCACTTGGAAATTATAGCAAGGAAAAAACTCGTGAATTAGCTGGAAAAATGAATTTACCAGTAGCTAATAAGCCTGAAAGTCAGGAGATTTGTTTTATTCCAAATGATGACTATAAAGCTTATTTAAAAACAAAAGCACCACATATTTTAAAACCTGGTGATATTGTTGATGTCAATGGTAATAAATTGGGTCGACATGAAGGTGTACCATTATATACTGTGGGGCAAAGAAAAGGATTAGGTATAGCTGCTGCTCATCCATTATATGTAGTCGGTTTAGATGTGAAACGTAATCGTGTAATTGTTGGTGAAAATAAAGATGTTTTTGCTAAAGGATTAGTAGCTAAAGATTTAAACTTTATCACAAGAGATGATTTCACTGAAAAATTTGTTACTACTGCTAAAATTCGTTATGGCGCTAAAGAATGTGAATGTACTGTGGAACCATTAGATAATGGCAATTTGGCTAAAATTTTATTTAGTGAACCACAAAGAGCAATTACACCAGGGCAATCTGTAGTATTTTACGAAGATGAAATTGTTGGCGGTGGCGGTGTAATTAAAAATATAATAAGATAATATATTAACTATAAAAGCAAGGGTAGATGGTACTCTTGCTTTTTATTTTATTGAGAATAAATATAATTATACAGATAATGTTTATCATTTTTATTGACATAGATTATCATTTGCTATATAATGCAGTTGTTAACAGAGATAATAATTATTATCAAAATCAAAAACAAATATAAAGAAAGATTTTAAAATAGAAGGAGGAATATTATGACTTTAAAGGAAGCAAAACCAGGAATGGTAGTAAAAGTTGAATCTATAGAGGCTTCAGAATTGAAAGAGCGTCTTATGAGTATGGGAATGGTAAAAGGTACAAAAGTAAAGGTATTGCGTTCAGCGCCACTTGGAGACCCGATTGCGATATCTATTCGTTCTTTTAATATGTCTATTCGTTTATCTGATGCGGCAAAGATTGCAGTTACTCAAATTGCTTAATAATTAATGGGAGGGAGATAATAGTGGCAACATTATCCGTAGCGTTGATAGGAAATCCCAATACTGGGAAATCAACAATATTCAATGAATTAACTGGTATTAGACAAAAAATTGGTAACTGGCCAGGAGTTACAGTAGATAAAAAAGTGGGTTATACAAAACATAAAGATAGAGCTATATCTGTAATGGATTTACCTGGTACATATAGCATAAATGGACGTTCTCCAGAAGAAATTATCGTAGAAAACTATTTAAGTGGAGAAAAACCTGATATCATTGTAGATGTCATTGATTCTTCTAATATTGAACGTAATTTATTTTTATGTTTACAATTGTTAGAGTGTCGTATTCCTGTATTAGTTGACCTTAATATGATGGACGAAGCGAATAGAAAAGGAATTAAAATTTCTACAGCTAAGTTAGAAAAATTATTAGGAATGCCTGTAGTAGAAACTGTAGGTCGCAGTAAAAAATCCACTAATAAATTATTAGATATTTTCACTTCTACAGTGATGGACAGTTATAAAAATTCTCAACAGGTGGAAGAACATATTGCTAATATTGAAAAGTTAAAAGCTACTATTAGCGATAAAGAAGAATTAGAAGAAGCAATTATTGAAGCTCGTTATGCTTTTATTGATAAAATTGTAGAGCAAGTTGTCGTTAAGGAAAATGTAGGTAATAATCTCACTGAAAAGATTGATAAAATATTAGCTAATGGCTTTATGGCATTACCTATTTTAGTATTAATGTTATATCTTGTATTCCAGATTACTTTTACATGGATTGGTCAACCGATTGCTGATGAATTAGATGTACTTATAAATGAAGATTTTTATGGTTGGGCAGATGAAGCGTTGATTGGATTAGGTGTAGCTGATTGGTTACATTCTTTAGTATGTGATGGTATTATAGCTGGTGTAGGTGGAGTGCTTACCTTTGTGCCACTTATTTTCACGTTATTTTTCTGTTTGAGTTTCTTAGATGGTACAGGATATATGGCTCGTGTGGCTTTCGTCATGGACCCAATTATGCGCCGCGCTGGTCTTAGTGGTAAAGCATTGATGCCTATTATTTGTGGTTTCGGTTGTGCTGTTCCAGGTATTATGGGAGCTAGAGCGTTAGATTCAGAAAAAGACCGTATGATAACTATTTTAGTAACACCGTTTTTAACTTGTGGTGCTAAACTTCCAGTAATGGCATTATTTGGAGCTATTTTCTTTGGTGAAAATGCTGCTGATGTGGTATTTGCAATGTATCTTGTGGGTATTGTAGGAGCTATTTTAGCATCTAGTGTTTTAAGTAGAACTGTATTTAAAAAGGATAATACAAGCTTTGTATTGGAATTACCACCGTACCGTATACCAGATATGAAAACAGTATTGTTAGAAACATGGGATAAAGGTAAAGGTTATCTCATAAAAGCAGGTACAATAATCTTTGCTATGTCTGTAATTTTATGGTTCTTAAGTAGTTATAATTTTGGTGGACAAGTAGAAGATATGTCAGAATCGTTCTTAGCAACTCTCGGTGGCATGATGTCTACATTGTTTGTTTTCCATGGTTTTGATACTTGGGAAGCTGGTTCTGCTGTTATTACGGGTATTATGGCTAAAGAAGCTGTTATTTCTACAATGGGTATTTTATATGGTTTACCTGATTTAAGTCCAGATACAGAAACTGTTGAAGCTGTAGGTATGGTAGCTAATACTGGATTACAAGTAGCATTTACTACTATGTCTGCGTTAGCCTTTATGGTATTTAGTCAGTTATATACGCCTTGTATGACAGCACTTGGTACTATTAAAAAAGAAGCTGGTGGTTGGAAATGGATGTTATTTTCAGCTGTAGGCACTTTTGTATTAGCTTGGATAGTATCTTTATTAGTATATCAGATTGGTACATTACTTGGTTTTTAATTAATATTTATTGTTAATTAATTTTATTTATGATATAATATAAAAACTAAAAGTATTTGATAATATATCATAGATTAGAAGGAGGCTTTTAAATGACAACAGGTGATATTGCCACTTGGGTAATTTTTGCTGTAATAGTGATCGGTTTCCTTTTTGGGTTGAAACGCATTTATCATAATTTTTCTTCAGGAAAATGTGATTCTTGTGGTACAAATAATGGTTGTTCTGGCGGTTGCCATTGTGATTGCTGTGGAACAGATAATAAGCTAACTTCTAAGGTCAAAGATAAACAGCATTGATAATGATTATAGGCATTTTGCTTTATAATAAAAGGTCTATTATATATTATATTAAAAGGAGTCTTGATTATGTTTACAAGAACAGATTTTTGGATTGGTTTAGCTGTAGGTGTGGTAGCAGGTGCATTTGGTTATAAATATATGCAAAATCGTGTTCAGCAACAACCTGTTATTGCGGAAGGACAAGAACAAGTGTCTATGGAAGAACTTGTTCGTCAAAAAGAAGCTTTAGAAGATATGATTGCTGCACAGCAAGCTGCTGAAGTTAAATAATTTCAATAAAGAAAGGAGTGTTTATTAAAACACTCCTTTTTTAAAATCTATGTGTATTTTTATAAAAAATAATATATGGAGAATGTATTATGAAAAAGATGAGTTTAGGAATTCCTTTAGCTGTTGGAATGACAGGTACTGTTTTATCTTTGGTAACAGGAAGTAAAAAAATACATACTGTATTTGGAATAGCTTGGACAGCTTTATCTTTAGCACATGCGTATCAATATAAAAAAGTGATGAAAAATAATGTGAAGAAGGGTTTTAGTCAAATGAATATTCTAAATGCAGTGGGTATACCAACATCTAAGATGGATTGGTTTTTAAAATCAGTAACAGTAGGTTCTTATATACCAGGACGTATTCGTGTTTATAGTAAAGCTTTAATAAATAATGCACAATTAAAGTTAAAAGTTGAAGAAACTATGGCTAAATATAATGAACTAGACAAAGTTACTATAAATACAATAACAGGTTCTGTTCTTATTGAATATCAACCAGCAAAAATAAAAACTAATAAAGAACTTTGTGAGATTGAAGCATATATAAAAAAACGTGCAAATAGATAAGTGAGGTGGATTTTATGTCATATGCATCTGGTATGGCTATTGGATTAACTATTGGACAACAATTATTAAAATTTTTTTCTAAAGATGGAGGAAATAATAAAACTTTTAGTTTTTCAGAACTACATCAAGGATTGAATACTATAAATGAAGAAATAAAAGCACAAAGTTTTCGTTTGGCACATGCTATAAAAGGGCGTCGCCGTTATTATATTGATGCTTTAAAACAAAATGAAAAATTAGCTAAAGTATTAAGTTTAAAATTGAAAGAGTTACCATATATAAAAGAAGTTACTACTAATATTAATACGGGAAGTTTACTTATTATATATAGTTGTGTAGAAAATATTATAGATGATATATTTGCACAGTTGAAAAACAAGGTATTTGCTGTTAAACATAAAGTAACTCAAATGAGTAATCAAGCAACTACTATGGCTAGTGATACTATTTTAATGGTAGTGAAAGAGATAAATGAATGGGTTAAGAAAAAAACAAATAATGTCATAGATTTACGTGTACTAGTATCAAGTTTTTTTGCTTTAAGAGGTATACGTAAGATTTTAACTATGGGGCAACGTCCTAATGGACCACAAATGCTATGGTGGGCATTTTCTATTTTGAGAGGAATTGGTAAATAATGACGAATCAAACTATGAGATATTGTCAAATTCCATTACAATCTTATTTAACTGTAAATCAAAGAAATAAATTGACTTTACGTTTACATGCAATTAAAAATGTTGTTCTAGTAAGATATTATTCAAAGGCAGTACGTATATTTTATAAAGATAGTATAAATAAATTAGCAATTATACAGGTTTTAGGTTATAAAGTAAATATACCAGTAGTTAATAAACCAAAAGAAACTTTGCCAGTGAAGAAAGATATCAATAATGAATTACAAGCTTATAAACGAGATGCAATTATTTCTTTAGTAGGCTTTGTGGGTTTACAAGTATTGAAAAAATTTGCTCCGCAAGTATATACAAGTTTAAATATTGTGCGTAGTTTATTTGTATTGGGAATTGCACGTAATGTAATTAAAAATGGTTTAAAAGGTTTAATAACAGATGGTCAGCCAAATGCTGATACACTTACTTCGACAGCTGTTATTGCTTCAGTATTAGCAGGTAAACCAGAATCTAGTTTAAGTTTAATGACACTTTCTAATGTAGCCGAAATGCTTACTATTTATGCAGCAGAACGAGCTAGAAAACATATATCTAGTTTGTTGAAATTAGATCAACAATATGTATGGCGTGTAGAAGATGATGGACATGAAGTAAAAGTACCCATAGAAACTATTAAGGTAAATGATGTTATTGCAGTGCATACTGGAGAAAAGATTTGCGTTGATGGCAAGGTTTTAAGTGGTAATGCGGCAATTGACCAAGCTTCAATAACAGGTGAATCCAATCCTGCTTTAAAAGGACAAGATGATCTAGTATATGCAGGTTCAGTAGTACAGGGTGGACAACTTACTATTTTAGTACAAAAGGTGGGAGATGATACATCACTTGCTAGAATTGTACATTTAGTAGAAGATGCTCAAGCTCGTCGTGCTCCTGTACAAAATTTCGCTGATCGAATGGCTAATATGTTAGTACCTATTTCTTTTATTGGGGCTGCTATTGTCTATGGAGCAACTCGTGATTGGCAACGTGTTTTAAACTTATTATTTATTGATTTTTCTTGTGGATTAAAATTGTCTACAGCAACGGCTATATCAGCAGCGGTGGCTATGGCAGCTAAACAAGGAATTTTGATAAAAGGTGGAAATTATATCGAAGCTTTAGCTGATATTGATACTGTAGTAATGGATAAGACTGGCACAATTACAGTGGGTGAGCCTAAGATAATAGAAACACATACAGCTGAGGGTGTTTGTGAAAAGGAAATGATATTATTAGCAGCTTCAGCGGAAATTCATTCTGTACATCCATTGGCAGTGGCTATTCAAAATTATGTAGAAGAACAAGGCTGGATAGTACCTGATCATATAGATTCAGATACAGTAGTAGCTCATGGTATGGAAGCTAATGTGGCTGATTTTGATGGTTTTAAAGGTGGACATATTATTGTAGGTAGTCATCATTTTATGATGGATAGAGAAGTAACAGGTTTGGATAAATTTAATGATATTGAAACTATGCCAGGTTATAATATTTTATATGTAGCACGTGATGCTAAACTTATGGGCTTAATTATCATTAATGATCCAATTCGTCCACAAATGAAAAAGACTTTTAATCAAATGCGTCGTCATGGTATTGATGAGATTGTAATGCTTACTGGAGATAGTGAAGAAGTAGCTAATACAGTAGCACATAAAATGGGAATTGATAGTTATTATGCAGAAATTTTACCAGAAGATAAGGCTGAAATTGTAAATAAATTACAAAAAAATAGTCATGTCTTGATGGTAGGAGACGGTATAAATGATGCGCCAGCATTAGCCTTTGCTGATGTAGGTGTAGCACTTGGTGGTCGTCGAACTGATATAGCTGTAGAGTCTTCAGATATTACTATCAACTCAGATAATCCAATAAAATTGATGGATGCTTTAGAGCTTGGTCAAAATACAATGAAATTAATTCGTCAAAACTTTACAGCTACAATTACTATTAATTCAGCGGCAATGCTTCTTGGTGCTTTGGGTAGAATTAATCCACTTGTAGCAGCTATTATTCATAATACGGCTACTTTAGCGGTAGTATTAAATAGTAGTAGAATTTTGATGGGAAAAGATAATTTTTTTAATAAATAAATAATAAATTAAAATAGGTGTGATTTTTCATACCTATTTTTTTATTTGATGAATTGTCAATCCAAGTGCGACACTTCTTTTAAAAATAAATTAAATGGATTATCCCAATTTAAACATTTTCTTGGTTTACTATTTAATAATATTAATTTTTTTATTAAATCATCATTAGATATTTTCCCTAAATCTGTTTTCTTTGGATAATATTCTCTTAATAACCCATTTGAATTTTCGTTACTACCTCTTTGCCATGCTGCATAAGCAT
>NZ_CFQVBI010000036.1:0-73821 GCF_986095205.1 Megamonas sp.
TAAAAGGACTTAGTCCCGTAGAATACAGAACTAAGTCTCAATTAGTAGCTTAATTAATATGTCCAATATTTTGGGTGCATGTCAAATTTAGTACAGTTCTTTTTTTATAATTTTACATAATATACAACATTTAAACAAATTTTAGCAACATAAAACATTGCTATTGGTAACGATATAAAATATAATAATAACAAAGCTTTTAGATAGAAATGTACATTTCAGGTTAATTGTAAACGTTTTCAAAATAAAAATTTTCAAAAAAATCATATACTTTTATTTATTATTATATATTTGATAAGTTGAGCATTTTCTTATTTATTATATTTTAATATTAAAGAGAGGGATTTAATATGAACTCAAATACAGTAATTACAATAAGTAGACAGTATGGTTGCGGTGGTCGTGAATTAGCTGAAATTTTAGCTAAAAAATTAAATGTAAAATTGTACGATAGACAAATTGTGCATATCGCAGCAGCTAAATTAGGTATCAATGATTTATCTGAACAAGATTTATTAGATTTAGAAAATACTGTTCATCCATTGACATTGACATTCATGCCATTCCATTCTTTTGGTACTCGCATGGGTGAATCTAGTAGAGGCATGTTCTTATCTGAAGCTAGTGTAGTAAGAAAACTTGCTAATGATGGACCATGTGTTATCTTAGGTCGTTGCGCTGATTATGTATTAGAAGATATGCCAAATCATTTCTCCATCTTCGTTTGTGCAAATGATGAATATAGAGAAAAAAGAGGTAAAGAAGTTTACGAAGGTAAAACTTTAAAAGAATTGGATGCAGAAAACGAAAAAAGAGCTAGATATTACAATTATTACACAGGTAAAAAATGGGGCGAAGCTTCTAACTATGATTTAATTGTAAATACTAGCAATGCTCCTTTAGATAAAATAGCTGATGCTATCATCGAATATATTAACACAGTTAAATAATTTTTAGTGTAGTCATTAAATTTTTAATAACATAATGGGAGGCCTTTATATGTCAAGATTTTTATCACGTGTGGCATATGCGTGCGGTACCTTTGGGCATGACTTTTTCTATGCAATGATTGGTACTTATTTTATGATTTTCGTAACAAGTAATTTATTTAATACAGATGATACAAGTTATAATGAATATATGATCGGTCTTGTAACAACAGTTATTCTTGTTATTCGTGTTGCGGAACTTTTCATTGACCCATTCATTGGTAATACTATCGATAAAACAAAAACTAGATGGGGTAAATTTAAACCTTGGGTTCTTTCTGGTGCAGTTATTGCCGCAGTTACTTTAGCTATCTTATTCACAGATATTGGCGGTTTAGCTGAAACAAGCCCTATAATGTACTTAATTGTTTTCGCTATTTTATATATAATTATGGATATTTTCTATTCAGCAAAAGACGTTGCTATTTGGTCCATGATACCAGCACTTTCTTTTGACTCTCGTGAACGTGAAATTACAGCTACTTATGCACGTATTGGTTCTGTATTCGGTGGTCAGCTCGTAACTATCATTGTTATTCCAATTGTTTTAGCTTTCTCTGAAAATAGCAATGGTGGTGCAGGTGATGCTACAGGTTGGTTCGCATTTGCTGCAATTGGTGGTTTAATTGCTACTGTAGGTGCTATTATTCTTGGTATTGGTACAAAAGAACATGACTCTGCTCTTCGTGAAAACAAAACAGATACATCTTTTGGACAAGTTTTCTCTGTATTAATGAAAAATGACCAGCTCTTATGGATTGCATTTGCTTATCTTATCTTTGGTTTAGGTCAAAACCTTATCAATAACTTCAACCTTTACTATTTCATTTATGTATTAGGTGATTCTTCTCAGTTCTCCTTCTTAGGTGTAATCAACGTTATCATTGGTTTAATGGCAGTTGCTTTATTCCCATCATTAACTAAAAAATTCAGCAGACGTAATTTATTCTTCTATTCTATCGCTATTATGTTAATTGCAGTAGTTATTTACTACTTTGCAGGTCAAAATGTATATTTAACATTACTTGGTGCTGGTTTATTTGCATTACCACAGCCACTTATCTTTCTTGTTGTATTAATGACAATCACAGATACTGTTGAATATGGTCAATTAAAACTTGGTCATCGTGATGAAGCACTCGTACTTTGTGTACGTCCTTTAATTGATAAATTAGGCGGTGCTATCACATCTGCTATCGTAGGCTTCACAGCTGTTTGGGTTGGTATGTCTGGTAATAAAGTTACAGCAGAAAGCATAACTCCTGATAATTTACTCAACTTCCAAATTATCATGTTTGCAATTCCATTTATCTTACTCATCATTGCAACATTCATTTACAAAGCTAAAGTTAAATTAACAGAAGAAAAACATGCTGAAATTGTTAGAGAACTTGAACGTACTTGGGGTAAAGATAATAAATAATTGATATAAAATTTATAAAAAGGATATTCTTTTTAAAGAATATCCTTTTTTTTATGTTCAAATATAATTATTAAAAATTAAAATTTTATTGAATTTTCATTTAAATAGACGTTTTATAAATATAATGGTATTATTATTATTAGAAATTTGAAGAGAAAAGAGGCCTGGCACTAAATGAAAGTTTATCTCTATATTAATAAACAAGGGTTTAAAGAAAATACTTTTAGAGTAGCTTTTAAAGAATTGGTAAAAGTTGTGAAAGACGAGCAAAGTAAGCCTACTGCTTATTTAGTAGGTAAGTATGAAGTAAGGGATTATGAACATAGTTACGATGTGCCTTATAATAAAAAATACGAAAATAGATATTTTGCTATACCTATCAGCGACAGAGAAAAAGGTTTCTTTAATTTAACAACTATTTTTTGCAATAATGATTTGAGCGATTATGAAGTAATTAATGAAGCAACTTTAAATGCAGTGATTAATACTTTACTTAAAGAAGCAGATGAAAGATTATCTAGTAGTATTAGCTTAGAATATGTGGGTGGACGTTCTAAAGAAAATCAGAATATCATTGAAGATATTTCAGCTTCTTCTTTTATTGCTATGATTAATATGTTAAATACTTGGGCAAAAGAAGAAAAACAGGAAACTGAATTTAAATTACAAATTGAATTTTAATAATATTAATAATGGAATTATATTTAAGGGATTGGCTTTATGCTTAATCCCTTTTTATTTTTGTTTAATTAGTTGTAAAAACAACAGAATTTATATCTTTTTTATTTATAATGATAATTAATTTATAAGAAAAGAGTGTGTATAATGAAAAAATGGTTGATAGTTTATTCTAGTGTAACTGGAAATACAAAACAGATAGCAGAGGCTATTTATGATGGTTTTGGTGAAGATATGGCAGATATTTTTGCTATACGAGATGAATTTAATTTTGAGGATTATGATAATATTGCTGTAGGATATTGGCTCACTCGTGGCGAACCAGATAAAATGGTACAGGAATTATTGAAAAAATTAAATAATAAAACAGTAATTTTATTTCAAACACAAGGGGCAGAATTAAATAGTGAACATTCTATAACTGCTTTTGCTAGAGCTGCTAGTTATTTAGGAGAAAATTGCAAAGTATTGGGAACTTTTGCCAGCCAAGGAAAAATAAATCCAGCAATGCTGGAAAGACGTAAAAATGCTGATAAAAATGATCCTCATGCAGCGATACCACGTAATCTTGAACGTTGGCAAAAAGCTTCAATGCATCCTAATGAAGAAGATTTTTCTCGAGCAAAAGAATTTGTTAAGGCCATGCAACGAAAAATAGCTTTGAGAGAAAAATATTTAAATATGAAAAAATAAAAAAGACGGTTTTAATACCGTCTTTTTTGTTGTGTTTTAAGTTTTAGATAAGAGATTTAATATCTTCTTCTACACTATTGATACCAGAAATACCGAAGTTATCCACAAGAACTTTAGCTACATTTGGAGATAAGAAAGCTGGAAGTGTAGGGCCAAGTTTTATATTTTTTACACCAAGATAAAGAAGTGCTAAAAGAACGATAACAGCTTTTTGTTCATACCATGCGATATTATAAGCAATTGGTAATTCATTGATATCATCTAAGCCAAATACTTCTTTAAGTTTTAAGGCAATCAAAGCGAGTGAATAACTGTCATTACATTGACCAGCATCTAAAACGCGAGGAATACCATCGATATCGCCTAGATTTAATTTATTGTATTTATATTTTGCACAGCCAGCAGTTAAGATAACTGTATCTTGAGGAAGTGCTTTAGCAAAGTCAGTATAATAATTTCTAACTAATTGACGACCATCACAGCCTGCCATAACTACAAATTTTTTGATAGCACCAGATTTTACAGCTTCAACTACTTTATCAGCAAGAGCTAAAACTTGATTATGGGCAAAACCACCTACGATAGAGCCTGTTTCAATTTGTGTTGGTGGTGGGCATTTTTTTGCATGTTCAATAATAGCAGAAAAATCTTTAGTTTCGCCGATTTCACCAGGAATATGTTTGCAACCTGCAAAGCCAACAACACCTGTAGTATAAATTCTGTCTTTATATTCAGATTTTGGTGGTACAAGACAGTTAGTAGTCAATAAGATTGGGCCGTTAAAGGATAAAAATTCTTCTTTTTGTTTCCACCAAGCATTACCATAGTTACCTGCAAAGTTTTTATATTTTTTGAAGAATGGATAATAATGTGCAGGAAGCATTTCGCTATGTGTATATACATCAACACCAGTTCCTTGAGTTTGTTCAAGAAGCATTTCTAAATCGCGTAAATCATGACCAGAAATCAAGATTGCTGGATTATTGCGAACGCTGATATCTACAGATGTGATTTCTGGATTTCCATAGCGAGAAGTATTAGCTTCATCTAAAAGTGCCATGACTTTTACACCGAAAGCACCAGTTTTTAAAGCAAGAGCTGTTAATTCTTCTCCAGATAAATTATCATCAACAGTTTTAGCTAAAGTAGCTTGTAAAAATGCGTCAATTTCATCATTAAATTTACCAAGGGCATTTGCATGTTTATTATATGCTGCCATACCTTTTAAACCATAAGTGATTAATTCACGAAGACTGCGAATATCTTCATTTTCAGTAGATAATACACCGATAGTAGCACCTTTTTCTAGGTAGGAATTTTCATCATTAGTAGTCCAAAGAGCTACAGGAGATAAATTATCTTTATTTTGTAATTTTGCAAGTAGTTCTTGTTTATAAGTTAAAGTATCTGTGATGCGTTTTTTGATAATATCATCATCAAAATTGGCATTAGTGATAGTGATAAATAAACTTTCACAAATGAATTGATTTAATTTACGACTGATATCTTGTTTTTCTTGACGAAGTTTAGTAGTGATTTCGCAAAGACCTTTAGTTGCATAAATCAATAAATCTTGAAGTGTAGCAGTAGTGGCAGATTTTCCGCAAACACCTACACGTGTACAACCTTTGCATTGAGCTGTTTCTTGACATTGAAAGCAAAACATTTTATTTTCCATAATTATCTCTCCAATAATTTTATTTGTAATTTAATTGATATATTTATTATAATTAGGCTTAATTTAAAAGTATGTTGTAAAAACAACAAAATTTATAAATTAAAAATAAAAAAGCTAGAATATATAAAAAATTATATTCTAGCTTCTAAAATTTAGAAATTATTTGTATTTATTACCATAAACCTAAAAGGTGTTGAACAAATAAACTTACGCAGGCAATAGCTACCCAACAGCAAAAACCCATGATGATAGGACGGCCACCATTTTTTATTAAATCGATGATATCAGTGTGTAGACCAATAGCTCCCATGGCCATGATGATAAAGTATTTACTACAGAATTTCATTAAAGCAAAAAACGTTAAAATAGCCGAAGATAATTCAGCAGAAAAAATATTTACATCCATAAAATAGTTTAAGATAGTTGTAATGATAGAGGCAATAATGAAATATAAAATAAACATTGGAAAAGCAGATTTTACACTAGCCTTATTTTGACCAGAGGCTTTTTTGGACTGATAAAAACCTAAGATTAATGTGATAGGAATGATAGCAAGTGTTCTTGTGAGTTTTACAATAGTGGCACTATCTAAAACTTGTGTACCAGTATTGTGCATGCTATCCCAAGAAGAAGCTGCTGCTGTAACCGAAGAAGTATCATTGACAGCAGTACCTGCAAAAAGTGCAAATCCATGGTTGGATAAACCTAAAAGATTACCTAAAGTAGGAAAGATTAAAGCAGCGATGATATTGAATAAGAAAATAACAGAAATAGCTTGAGCGATTTCCTTATGATTAGCATCAATAACAGGTGCTGTTGCAGCGATTGCAGAACCACCGCAAATAGAAGAACCTACACCAATTAAAATAGAAGATTTTGCAGGAATATTGATTAATTTAAAAATTATGTAGGCTGTAATTAATGAAGTGGCAATTGTAGAAATGATGATTGGCAAAGATGTAGCACCTACAGCGATAACAGTGCTTAAGTTTAGACCAAAGCCCAATAAAATAACAGCATATTGTAAAACTTTTTTAGAAGTGAATGTAATACCACTTTTTAAGATATCTTTTTCGCGAACAAATTTTGATAATAGCATACCAAGTAAAATGGCAAAAACAGGACCGCCAATGATTTCAAATTCTTTACCTAAAAAATAAGCAGGTAATGCTAGGACAAAACAAAGAAGAAGTCCTTGAATGCGGTCTTTAATTAATAACATATAATAATACCTCCTATATTTAATTACCTATCAAATATTTATATTTAATCGGTAATTTTTATAACAAGGAGATATTTTAACTTATTTTTTTGATTTGTGCAAGGTTATTGATTTTATTTTTGTCTTAATTCATAGATATCTAAACGACGATGTCTTAAAAGTGGTATTTGTTCACGAACGAGATTAATTTCATTTAAATCTATAGTTGTAAATAAAAAGTTTTCTTCAAAATCTGCTTGATTTAAAACTTTTCCCCAAGGAGAAACGATGATGCTATGACCATAAGAATGGTAAGAAGCATTTAAATCTCTAGCAGGAGCGGTACCAATGGTGAATACTTGATTATCTACAGCACGACTTTGGAATAATAATTCCCAATGAAGTGGGCCTGTAGTCATATTGAAAGCAGCGGGAACAAGGATAGTTTTTGCTCCTAAATCTACCATTAATCGAGCGAGTTCGGGGAAGCGAAAATCATAACAAATGCATAATCCCATTTTGCCCCATTTAGTGTCAAAGACAGTGATATTATTACCAGCAGATAAAGTATCTGATTCTTTAAAGCGTTGACCATTTTTCACGTCAATATCGAATAAATGCATTTTGCGATGTTTAGCGATGCAATTACCATTATTATCAAAGACATAAGCTGTATTAAATAAATGATTTTGGGCATCTTTTTCAGGAATGGAGCCTGCACTTAAATAGATATTGTATTTTTTAGCTAGATTTTGACAAAATTTGTAAGTAATATCTCCTTCGAATTCAGCATATAAAAGAAAAGATTTATTATAATAAGGGCAGTTAAACATTTCTGGTAAGGTTACAATATCAGGCTGAAGATGAAGAAATTTTTTGAGATAAGCTTCAATGTAATTTAATGTTTGTTCCTTTGAAGATAAGACTTTTGTTTGTAATTGTAAAATATTAAGCATAGATACCTCCAAGAATATTATTGTTATATTGACAATTATAAAGCTAAATCATATAATTTCACTATGAAATATTAAATAATAAGAGGTTGGAAAAATGAAAAAAATAATTTTAGCTATAACTTGTGCGTCAATTATTAGTAGTGTAAATAGTTTTGGTGTGGCAAATGCACATTATCACGATTATCATGGACATCATGATATGAATATAAATACGCAGACAAATCGTCTAAATTTTGACCCATTAATCAATAATGAAATTGTAGATAGTATGCATATGCCAATGATGAATGAAGAATTTGTACAAAGTGGCAATGTGGACAAAGATTTTATCGCTAATATGATACCACATCATCAAGGTGCAATAGATTCTGCAAAATTAATTTTAGAATATGGCAGTAATGAAGAAGTAAAAGCAATAGCTCGTAATATCATAAAGACACAGACAAAAGAAATTGAAGATTTCAATGAGCTTTTAGTTAATGGAGATTTTAGCAATAGTAATTTAAGTGAAAAAGCTTATGCTGAATTTGTGGCTAAAGAAAAAGAAAATATGGCGGAAATGATGAATAAAATGATTGCTGTAACTAGAACTCGCGATAAAAAAACGGCAGATTATACTTTTGTTTTGGCAATGAAATATCATCATGAAGGTGCGCTAGAAGCTAGTAAACAGATATTAGCATATACAAAAAATCCGCAAATAAGAAAAATTGCTAAAAATATCATTAAAGACCAAGCAAAAGAAATAAAACAATTTGATAAATTAATAGAGCAAGGTTTATAATAAATGAGAATGTAAATTAAATATATTTTTTATAATGAATGGTTTACATTTGTCAAAGCAAAACGTATAATAATCTTTATGTGTTTTGATTTAGTATTTATTTAAGGAGGAATTTACCTGTGAAATGGGCTGAAATTAGCATTCAAACTTCACATGAGGCTACTGAAGCTGTAGCAGAGATTTTTCATGAACTTGGAGCATCTGGTGTATTGATTGAAGACCCAGAACTTGTGAATACTTATATTCATTCTGGAGCTTGGGACTATACAGATATACCACTTGCTGAAGAAACAGAAGTTGTTACAGTGAAAGCATGGCTTCCTACTGATGAGGATTTACCAAGTAAATTAGAACAGTTGCGTTTGCATATTGATGAAATGAGCCAATTTTTAGATAAGGGTTCAGGCGTGATTAATTGCAGTGAAATCCAAGATGAAGATTGGGCTAATAATTGGAAGCAATTTTTCCATCCAGAACGCATTGGTGAAAAAATTGTAGTAAAGCCATCTTGGGAAGAATACACTCCATTAGATAATGATATAGTAATTGAATTAGACCCTGGTATGGCATTTGGTACAGGTACACATGCTACAACATCTATGTGTATTCAATTATTAGAAGAATATGTAAAACCAGAAATGAAAGTTTTCGATGTTGGTACAGGTAGTGGTATTTTAGCAATTGCTGCTTCAAAATTAGGAGCAAAAGATATCGAAGCTGCTGATTATGATAATGTGGCAGTTGATGTTGCTAGAGAAAACATCGAAAAAAATCATGAATGTGAAAATATTAAGATTTTCCAAAGCGATTTATTAAAAAATATGAATGGCAAAGCTGACTTAATCATAGCTAATATTATAGCAGATATCATTATTCGCATGTTTAATGATGTAGATAATTATTTAAATCAGCATGGTGCTATTTTGACAAGTGGTATAATTGCTGACCGTATAGCAGATGTTACTAAAGCTGCTGAAGAACATGGCTTTATGGTAGAAAAAATGAATGAAAAAGCTGGTTGGGCTGCGATTATTTTCCGTCGTAAGGAAGATATGCAATGAGACGTTTATTTATAGATGAATGTCTAAGTGAAGATATCACGATTAAAGGCGATGATGCAAAACATCTTCTTTATGCTATGAGAGTAAGACCTGAACAGGTTTTTACTATTGTTGATAGAGAAAGTAAAGTAGCACAGGCAAAAGTTATTTCTTGTACAAGTGATACAGTGCAATTAAAATTATTGCAGTATATAGAAGATGCTGATACAGAAGCACCTATAGAAGTAGTCGTTGCACAATGTTTGCCTAAAGGCGATAAAATGGAATTTATCGTGCAAAAAGCGGTGGAATTAGGAGCATCAAGTGTTGTTCCTGTAGTTAGCCGTCATTGTGTAGTGAAATATGATGATAAGAAAAAATTAGCTCGTCAACAAAAATGGCAGAAAATCGCTGATGAAGCAGTAAAACAGTGCGGTAGAACAATAAAGCCGACAGTTGAAGCTATTGTGAGTTTAGAGCAATTAGCAAAAGATTATGCGGATTATACTCGTTTTATTTGCTATGAAGCAGAAGATGAGCAAAGTTTTAAAGAGATGTTGCAATCAGTAGATAGTAAAAAATATCTTATCTTGATTGGCCCAGAAGGTGGTTTTGCTCCAGAAGAAGTGCAATTATGCAAAGATGCTGGATTTAAAAGTATATCCATGGGAAAACGTATTTTGCGAGCTGAAACTGCATCAATTGCAGCACTTACTATCGTCATGTATGAAAAAGGCGATTTAGGTGGCATTTATTAATTTTTGATTTAGATTTAATATTAAAGATTTTTGTTTAGTATAACTATTTTATGGGAAACTGTAATTTAGTTATACTAATTTTATATTAGTAGTTTTTTAGTTTTATTTTAATTGAGGAAGTGAAATTTTGCCAAAAGTTGCATTAACAACACTTGGTTGTAAAGTTAATCAAGTAGAAACAGAAATTATGGAAGGTCTATTTCGCAATCGTGGCTATGAAATAGTGGATTTTTCTGAACCTGCTGATTTTTATATTATAAATACTTGTTCTGTTACTCATTTAGGTGAGCGCAAATCTCGTCAATTAATTCGCAGAGCAAATCGTTTAAATGATAATGCTATCATAGCTGTAACAGGGTGCTATGCACAGATTGCTTCTGATGAAATCAGTAAAATTGAAGGTGTTCGCGTAGTAATCGGTACTAAACAGCGCGATAAAATTGTTGATTTAGTGGAAAAAGCAGCTCGTGAAGATGGTTTATTTAATGAAGTAAATGATGTTATGCATATGCATGAATTTGAAGACATTCCTCTTTATGGTACACCACATCGCACAAGAGCTTTCTTAAAAATTCAAGATGGTTGTTGTAATTTCTGTTCATATTGTATTATTCCATATACTAGAGGGCCTATTCGTTCACGTAAATTGGAAAGTATAAAAACAGCAGTAGACCAATTAGTAGAAGAAAATTTCCATGAAATAGTATTTACTGGCATTCATTTAGGTGCTTATGGTAGAGATTTTAAAGGTGAAAATATTTCTTTAAGCGATGCTGTAGAAATTTGCTTAGCCAATGAAAATTTAAAAAGATTGCGACTAGGTTCTTTAGAGTCTATTGAAATATCTCCTAGATTATTGGAATTGGTGAAGACTCATAAACGTTTTACTAAGCATTTACATTTGCCACTACAAGCTGGTAGTGATGAGATTTTAAAAGCTATGAACCGCCATTATACTACTGATGAATTTGCTAGATTGATAGAAAATATTCGCCGTGAAGTTCCAGATATTGCTATATCTACAGATATTATCGTTGGTTTCCCTGGTGAAACAGATGAATTATTCCAAAAATCTTTGGAATTTGCTAAATCTATGAGATTTATGAAAATGCATGTATTCCCTTATTCTAAACGAGCAGGTACTCCAGCTGCCAAAATGACAAATCAAATTGATGAAGCAGTGAAAAAACAAAGAGTTCATTTGATGCAAAAAATGGCAGAACAATCAGCAACTGAGTTCTATCAAAGATTTTTAGGACGCGAATTAGAAGTTTTATTTGAACAAGAACAAGATGGATATATGGAAGGTTTAACTTCAAATTATATAAGAGTGTATATCAAAAATGATGAGAAAATAACATCTGGTGATATTCGTCTTGTAAAATTAGTTAAATTATTTAAAGATGGTATTTTAGGTGAATTAATTTAAAATTTGTCTAAATAAAAAAAGGATTTTACTAATTTTATAACGAATATATATAAAGTTATAGAGTTAGTATTAAAGTTTAAGTAAATTTTATTTAAACTAGGTATATATTAAATATTTATTTGATATGTCAATTCTATACTAATTAAACTATAAAAGGAGGTGCCTTATATGTCAGATTGTATTTTTTGTAAAATAGCAAATAAAGAAATTCCAACTCAAGCTGTATATGAAGATGACATGGTCATTGCTTTTAATGATTTAGAGCCACAAGCTCCTGTTCATGTATTAGTTATTCCTAAAAAACATATTGCTAGTCTTCTTGCAACAACTGCTGAAGATAAAGAACTTTTAGCACATATCACTTGTGAAGTAATTCCTATGCTTGCTAAAAAATTGAATATTGCAGAAACTGGCTTCCGTACTGTAGCAAATACAGGGGAAGAGGGTGGCCAAACAGTTCAGCACCTTCATTTCCACCTACTTGGCGGTCGCTCTATGCAATGGCCACCAGGCTGATAAAAAAATCATATCAAATTTGTATATAATTGCAGGTTATGGTTGACAATGCACTTATAAGCAAGGTATAATATTTGGGTATGATTATTAAGTACAACACTCCCGTGTTAGGTGGAGGGGAGGGAAATATAAATGTCATCTGAAATCAAAGTTGGTAAAAACGAAACAATTGATAGCGCTCTCCGTAGATTTAAACGTACTTGCCAGAAAGCTGGTACTTTAGCTGAAGTTAGAAAACGTGAGCATTATGAAAAACCAAGCGTAAAACGCAAAAAGAAATCAGAAGCTGCTAGAAAACGCAGATACAGAGCTTAATTAGCTCACAAACGGAGGTAATTCATATGTCACTTAAAGCCCAGTTAATGGACGACATGAAAGCTGCTATGAAAGCCAAAGAAGATGGAAAACAGAAACTTGCTGTTATCCGCATGGTTCGTTCAGCTATTCGTCAGACTGAAATTGATGGTCAAAAAGAACTTGATGATAACGATATAATTGCACTTATTAGCAAAGAAGTAAAAATGCGTAAAGATTCTATAGATGAATTTAAAAAAGGCGGTCGTGAAGATTTAGTCGCACAGACTGAAGCTGAAATTGCCGTTTTAATGCCATATTTACCAGAACAGTTATCAGAAGAAGAAGTTAGAGCGTTGGTTAAAGAAGCAATTGCTGCTACTAATGCAACAACTCCTAAAGATATGGGTAAAGTCATGGGACAGCTCATGCCTAAAGTTAAAGGACGCGCTGACGGAAAAATGGTTAATACCATCGTCAAAGAATTACTAGGTTAATTATGAAAACAGATAAGATTACTAGATAGTGGTCTTATCTGTTTTTTTATATAAATTTATTAGGTGTAGGTGAAGGAATATGCAAGAAAAACAAAATGATTTTACTAAAAATAGTATGGCTTATAATATTATGAGTTTAGCTATTCCTATGACCATAGCACAGTTGATAAATGTTTTATATAGTCTTGTAGATAGAATGTACATAGGGCATTTGGCACAAAATTCTACTTTAGCTTTGACGGGATTAGGAATTACTTTTCCTATTATTATGTTAGTTACAGCAGTTACTAATTTATTTGGTATGGGTGGAGCGCCACTTTGTTCTATCGCTAGAGGTAGAGGCGATGATGAAAGGGCAGAAAAAATAATAGGTAATTCTTTTGCTATGCTGATTATCTGTAGTTGTATTTTGATAATTATTGGCTTGGTGATGAAAAAGTCCTTATTATATTTATTTGGGGCAAGTGATGAAACATATCCTTATGCTAATGAATATTTTTCTATTTATATTTGGGGAAGTATTTTTGTAATGGTAGGACTAGGCATGAATACTTTTATTAATGCTCAAGGTTTTGCAAAAAAAGGAATGCTCACTATATTAATTGGTGCGATAATTAATATTATCTTAGACCCTATTTTTATCTTTGGTTTAGATTTAGGTATAAAAGGTGCTGCTATCGCTACTGTCATTGCACAATTTATTTCAGCATCATGGGTATTGCATTTTTTATTTAGTGATAAGGCAATTTATCGCATTAAAAAATCTTGCATGAAATTAGATTTTAAATTAATAAAAGAAATTGTTTCTCTAGGATTTTCAGGTTTTGTTTTTGCCACTACAGGGAGTTTAGTGCAGATTGTCTGCAATAATGTATTGTTATTTTGGGGCGGAAATATTTATGTAGGCATAATGACAGTACTAAATTCTATACGTGATGTTTTGCAAATGACAATAGAAGGCATTCGCTCAGGTGCTCAACCTGTTATCAGTTATAATTATGGTGCAGGGCAATATTTACGTGTAAGGCAGGGCATAAAATTTTTGACAAAGATAGCACTATTATATACAAGTATAGCTTGGTGCATATTAGATTTTTTCCCAGAGTTTTTTATTCATCTATTTAATAGTGAAGAAGAAATGTTATTGCTTGGCGTGCCAGCATTACATATATATTTTTTAGGATTTTTTATGATGGCTTTTCAATCTGCTGGACAGACAACGTTTATATCGTTAGGCATGGGAAAATATGCAACGTTTTTTTCGCTGTTTCGTAAAGTCATTTTAGTTATCCCATTGACGATTTTTTTACCAAATTTATGGGATTTAGGTGTATATGGAGTCTTTTATGCTGAAATGATTTCAAATTTTGTGGGCGGTATAGCATGTTTTTCTACTATGATGATGGTCGTCTGGAGACGATTAGGAAAATTAAATAAATAAGTAAGAATAAGTAATTTAAACTATTGTTTAGATTACTTATTTTTTTATAAAAAGGTTTATTATGAGATATTGTCGAATATATTATTTATATTGTTGAATAGAAAAATAAAAGGAAGTGATAATATGGACTTTATTATAGATTCAAGTATATTGCAATCATTGCTTTTGAGTGTTATATTTCTAGCTATTTTAGTAGAGATAAAAACAGGAGGTACAGGCATAGGGGCATTACTAGGTATCATAGCAGCTGGCGTATTTTTTGGCAGTAGTTATGTGAAAGGTTTAGTCAGTTTATATCAGATTGCAATATTTATTGTGGGGATTATTTTTATCATAATTGAAATATTAACCCCAACAATAGGATTACTTGCAGGACTCGGAGTAGTAGCCATATTATATAGTTTGATTTTAGCTATGGGTGGCGATATTGATGCAATGTTGATGATGGCAATTTCTTTTGTTATTGCGATAATAATTTTTGCATTGATAATAAAAAAATTACCTACGAGCAAATTATGGAGTAAAATAATTTTGACAAAGACATCTTCTAGTGAAGAAGGTTATGTAAGTAGCGTAGATTATTCAAGATATTTGCATAAAGAAGGGATTGTTTTGACAGAACTAAGACCTTCTGGAAGTGTGAAAATTGATGATGATGTATTAGATGTTGTATCTGAAGGTAGTTATATCAGTAAAGGCGAAAAAATTCGTGTAGTAAAAATTGAAGGTATGCGTATTATTGTACGTAAAATCTAAAATAAATTTAAGGAGGATTAATCATGGAAGCGATTATCGGTTCTGGTTTTATCGTAGTAATTGTCATTGTGGCGATTATGTTATTTTTGCATTTTGTACCTATAGGATTGTGGATTTCAGCATTAGCATCAAATGTTCATGTAGGTATATTTACATTAGTTGGTATGAGAATGCGTAGAGTTCCGCCACAAAAAATTGTATTGCCACTAATTAAGGCAAATAAAGCAGGATTAAATGTCAATGTAAATCAACTTGAAGCACATTATTTAGCTGGCGGTAATGTGGATAAAGTAGTTGATGCACTCATTGCTGCTCATAGAGCACAAATACCTCTTCCATTTGAACGCAGTGCAGCTATTGACCTTGCAGGTCGTGATGTATTAGAAGCAGTACAAATGAGCGTAAATCCAAAAGTTATTGAAACACCTGTTGTATCTGCTGTGGCTAGAAATGGTATAGAATTAAAAATTAAAGCAAGGGTTACAGTTCGAGCTAATATTGATAGATTAGTCGGAGGTGCTGGTGAGCCTACAATTATTGCTCGTGTTGGCGAAGGGATAGTAACGTCAGTTGGTTCTTCAGAAGCTCATACAGATGTACTTGCTAATCCAGATGATATATCTAAAACTGTACTTGGCAAAGGTTTGGATGCAGGAACTGCTTTTGAAATTTTATCCATTGATATAGCCGATGTTGATGTAGGCAGAAATATCGGTGCAGAACTTCAGACAGACCAAGCAGAAGCTGATAAACGTATAGCTCAAGCAAAAGCCGAAGAAAGACGTGCTATGGCTGTGGCTAAAGAACAGGAAATGAAAGCATATACGCAAGAAATGGAAGCTCGTGTAGTTGAAGCTCAATCAGAAGTTCCACACGCATTAGCAAAAGCTCTTCGTGAAGGCAAACTCGGTGTAATGGATTATTATAATTTAAATAATATCAATGCTGATACGCAAATGCGAGAAGCAATAAGTAAAACAGGAGATAGTACAGTCCCACAAGGACAAGTACCAATAAAATAATTTATCATGGAAGGATTAGCACCTTTTCTGCTCTTTTTGTTTTTTATGATAATAAATATCTATACTGGCCAAAAACGTAGAGAGCAAAAAAAGAAACAAAAACAAGAATTTCCTGATATATATGATAATCCATCACCAAGACAAAATAGAAAAAGAAATCTTGATTATATGATGGCAAAGCCAAGGGGGAACAATGATAATATTGAAATTGTGGCAAATGATTTACAACAAGAAAAAATAAATGATTTAGCACAATATATCGATAAATATGAACAGGATTTGCAAAATAGATATCAAGAAAAATTAAAGCAAAATAGAACTAATCTACAGGCAAAAGATTTTATTCAACAAACAGAGATAAAAGCTGTAGATAAGGATAAAAAAATACAAATAGATATTGAAAAAGAGCATATAATAAAAGCAATAACGTATGCTCAAGTTTTAGAACAACCAAAATCACTGCAATATTTAAAGCGATTTGGTATAAAACGCGTAATTCATAAAGATTAAAATAAAGCTATAATCATTAGGAATTTTAAGAAAAATAAAATTTTGTAATGGTTATAGCTTTTTTTATTTATATAATTTATAATAGAAAAGGATTGATTTTCATAAAAGTTGAATAAGAAGTCTTTAAGTAATTTTTTGGTAAAAAGATTTAGCACTATAGAATGAATATGTTATAATGAGAATATGACTATTACTTTAAAAATAATGGAGGGCGAATGCTTTTGCCAAATTTTGCAGAAATAAAAATACCTTTTCAAGACAGAGCAGAAACAATTGGTATTCTTGGTGAAAATGATGAATTTTTGCGAGTTTTAAATGATAGTTTTGCCTGTCGTATTGTTGGTAGAGGTACAGATTTATCAATCAATGGTGAAGAAGGAGAAGTAAATGCTGCCAGTCAAGTCATTGAAGCTTTGCTTTTATTGTATAGACAAGGTACAAAGCTTACAATGCATGAGGTTCGATATAGTATAAAACTGGTTAAAGCAGGTCAATCTAATGAATTAAAATCTTTATTCACAGATGTATTGACTGTTACTTCAAGAGGAAAATGCGTTCGACCAAAGACTATTGGACAGAAAATTTATATTGATGCTATTCGTCGTCATAGCATAACTTTTGGTTTAGGTCCAGCTGGTACAGGGAAAACTTATTTAGCTGTAGTCATGGCTGTTATGGCACTTCGCAATAATGAAGTAGATAAACTTATTTTGACTCGTCCAGCAGTTGAAGCAGGAGAACGTTTGGGCTTTTTACCTGGTGATTTACAAGAAAAAATCGATCCATATTTAAGACCGCTATATGATGCATTACAAGATATTTTAGGTTTAGAAGCTTATCAAAAATTATTAGCTAGAAATATCATTGAAATAGCACCGCTTGCATATATGCGTGGTCGCACATTAGAGAGAGCTTTTGTCATCTTAGATGAAGCTCAAAATACTACACCTAGACAGATGAAGATGTTTTTAACTCGTTTAGGTTTTGGCTCAAAAATGGTAGTAAATGGAGATTTGAGTCAGATTGATTTGCCAAGAGGTAGTGGCTCAGGTTTGACACAGGCGACAAAAATATTAGATGGATTAGAAGGTATTTCTGTGATACATTTTGATGATAGAGATGTTATTCGTCATGATGTTGTTGCACGAATTATTAGAGCTTATGATGCTTATGAAGCTGCTAATCCGCCTAGTGAGAATAAAGATAAGAATTTCTATAAACATAGTTGATAAAGTAATAAATAGCAAAATTAATTTACTAAATGGGAGATTTTATTATGGAAATAATTTTAAGCAATTTACCTGAAAATCTTGAAGTAGATGAAAAATTAAGTGATACAGTGAAAGAAGCTGTAGAAAAAGTTGGTCAATTATATGCTTTAGATAATGCAGAAGTGAGCATTACGCTTACAGATAATGAACATATTCATGAAATAAATCGTGAATATAGAAAAGTGGATAGACCAACAGATGTAATATCTTTTGCTTTGAATGAAGGTGATGAACCTAATATTGAAGGAGAAATTCCTGTAAATATGTTAGGTGATATTATTATTTCTGTAGAAAAAGCGATAGAACAAGCTGGCGATTATGGTCATAGTGTTCGTCGTGAAATAGCATTTTTGACAGTTCATGGTATGCTTCATTTATTAGGATATGATCATATAGAAGAAGCTGACCGTGTAGAAATGCGAAAAGAAGAAGATTTTGTTATGGAACAATTAGGAATAAGTAGAGATTAAAAAGGAGTTAATTTTTTGGAGAATAAACATTTTAAATCAGGTTTTGTAGCAGTTATTGGTAGACCAAATGTAGGAAAATCTACATTGATAAACAGTCTTATTGGACAGAAAATAGCGATAATGTCTGATAAACCACAGACTACACGCAATAAAATTATGTGTGTATTGACTACAGATAATGAACAAGTAATTTTCTTAGATACGCCAGGTATTCATAAACCTTTGCATAAATTAGGTGAATACATGGTAAAAGCGGCAGAAGGCACATTAAAAGAAGTTGACGCTATTTTATTTGTGGTTGATGCTACTGAAGATTTAGGTGGCGGTGAACGTTATATTATGGAACGATTGCAAGCTACAAAAAAACCAGTTATTTTGATTGTAAATAAATTGGATTTAATTGATAGACAATCCGTATTGCCGATAATTGAAAAATATACAAAAGCATATGATTTTGCAGGTGTAGTGCCAATTTCTGCTAAAGAAAAAATGAATTTGGATAGCTTACTTGCAGAATTAAATAAATATTTACCAGAAGGGCCACAGTATTATCCAGCAGATACAGTAACTGACCAACCAGAACGTTTGATAGCTGCAGAAATGATACGTGAAAAGGTACTTCATTTGACTCGTGATGAAATACCACATGCTATAGCTGTAGATATTGAGGAAATGAAATCCCGTGCTAATGATAAAGTTTATATTCGTGCAACTATCTATGTTGAACGTGAATCACAAAAGGGAATTGTCATTGGTAAACGTGGTGCATTATTAAAAGAAATAGGGGCATTAGCTCGCAAAGATATCGAGACAATGCTTGGCTCTAAAACTTATTTAGATTTGTGGGTAAAAGTCAAGAAAGATTGGCGCGACCGCAGTAATGTACTTCGTGA
The DNA here is from genome assembly GCF_986095205.1 of Megamonas sp. Classification (NCBI taxonomy): domain Bacteria; kingdom Bacillati; phylum Bacillota; class Negativicutes; order Selenomonadales; family Selenomonadaceae; genus Megamonas; species Megamonas sp. The sequence goes on from NZ_CFQVBI010000036.1 coordinate 19,300, forward strand.
ATTAGGTTTTAGAGATTGATAAAGGAAGACGTGCTTAACATGATGAATAGATTATCACATTATTTTATTAATGGGCTTATAGTATTAGTACCAATTGTTATAACTTACTTTGTAATTGCTACAGTATTTGCTTTAGTAGAAGGTATAGTAGAAAGTTATATACCACTTAAATTTCCAGGTGCAGGTGTAGCCTTATTAATTATCGTTATTTTAGTTGCTGGCTGGATAACATCAACTTGGACATGGGCTTCTCAGCGAATTATCAGCTATTTTGAAACAGTAGTAGATAAAATTCCAGTTGTAAAATTTATTTACAATAGTGTTAAGCGTGTTTCTACAATGTTATTTGAATCAAAAACGATGTTTAGTCAAGTCGTTTTAATTCCTTATCCACATCCAAATGTAAAAACTATTGGATTTTTAATGCCAAAACCATCATCATTACTTGCTCCATATTTAAGTAAAGATGAAGAATATGAATCTGTATTTTTACCATGGAGTTTAAATATGACTTCTGGATTTAATGTATTTGTACCCAAAAAAGATATAATTTATGTGGATATCTCTGTAGAAGATGCTTTTCAATATATATTGACAGCTGGTGGTGTAATGCCAGGTGCTGATGTAAAAGCAGATTTAGCAAAAATACAAGAAGTTAAGGAAAAAATGGAAAAAGCTCAACAAGAAAAAAATATAGATTCTGTTGAAAACAAGTAAAATATTAAAAGGGAAAATAAACTAATATGGCTATTTATACAACAGAAGTATTAGTTTTAGGTGTAAAAAATTGGGGTAACGCAGATAAAATCGTTACCCTTTTATCACCTACTTATGGAAAAATAACAGCAGCAGCATATGGTTGTCGACGTCCTAAGAGTCCACTAGCAGCATCTATGCAGCCTTTTTCATGGTTAGATATTCAATTATCTAAAGGGGAAAAGATGGATACAGTTCGCCAATGTGAACATAAAGGATTTTTTTCTGATTTATATGAGGATTTGACGGCAATGGCATATGCTTCTTTTATTGCAGAATTAGCTAAAGAATTATGCAGTGAAGATGAACCACAAGCAGAGATTTATGAAAAATTATTAAAGATTTTACCTTGTCTAACAAAATTTAATCCTCGTATTTGTGCTTTGGCTAGTGCTTATCAGATTTTTGAATATACTGGCTGTCAACTTCATTATAGCCAATGTGCATTATGTGGAAGTAAAATCGAAGGTGATTGTCATTTTGATGCCATGCAAGGTGGAGCAATCTGTACATCTTGTAGTCAAGGAAAGCAGATAAATTATCCATCTTCAGTAAGATTATTTATAGAACATCTTTTACATTTAGATTGGGACAATCCACCTAAATTTCAAGTAAAAGGTATTGATTTGATAAATGCTGAAAAAATTCTATTAGATTATATACAATCCTTAATTGGCAAGCCTTTTAAATCGCTTACTTTTATTAAGCAAGTTACAAGTTTATCGTAAATAAATTTTATAAAAATATTTGCAAAATTTATTCAAAAAAGCAGGATTTTTAGCTATATATATAGAATATAACTAATATAAAATAACTTGAAAATATATTATAATCAAGGCACCAAGGAGGGTTTGGTTATGGATAACGTAAAACGTATTTTAGTTCCAATCGATAGCTCTGAAATTGCTGAACGTGCTATGCAACAGGCTATAAAAATTAATCGCTTTAATGAAGCAGAAGTTCATATTTTATATGTAGCAGATATTAATAAGTTAGCAATTAATGCTTATTTATCTGGTAACGTATTGATTGAAATTGAAAAAGCAGGTCAACGCATTTTAAATGCAGCAAAAGAATTGTTCCCAGAAGGAATGAAAATTGTTTGTGCATATAGAACTGGAGACCCAGCTGAAGCAATTAGAGATTATGAAAAAGAAATTTCTGCAGATTTAATTGTTATGGGTAGTAGAGGTTTAGGTCTTGTACGAGGTGTATTGCTTGGTAGCGTAAGTAAATATGTGTTAGAACATGCCAAATGCCCAGTTTTGATTGTAAAATAATATAAATATTAATTAAAAAACTAACCCCAATAATTAGTACATTCTAGTTATTGGGGTTTTTGTTTTGTATTGAATTTAATTTGTATTAATAGGGTTAATATCCACTGTTATATTTTTATCAATATCTACTTTACATTCACGCAAATAATTTCGTAAGGTATCTAAATCATTTGTTTTTAATAGTAAATTAAAGCGATACATTCCTTTAAAATTTGCGATTAAAGATGGAGCAGGGCCCATGACAATAATATTTTTATTATCTTGGAATTTATCTTTGATGAGTTTTTTTAAATTTTGTGCTTTAGTTAAAGCATTTTCTTCATTTTCGTCTTGAATTATTAATTTTATGAGTTGACAGAAAGGCGGATAATACATAGCTTTACGCAATAAAATTTCTTCATTATAAAAATGATTATAATCTTGTTGAATACCGCATTGTACAGCATAATGTTCTAAATTATACGTTTGTACGATTACTTGTCCACGTTTATTTTTTCTACCAGCACGACCAGCCGTTTGAGTTATTAAACCAAAACAACGTTCTCCTGCTCTAAAATCTGGTAAATTTAGGCTAGAGTCTGCACTTATGATGCCAACAGCTGTTACAGTAGGTATATCATGACCTTTAGCGACCATTTGTGTACCTAATAAAATATCATATAGACCAGCTTTAAATTGCTTTAAGATATCTAGATGAGCGAATTTTTTGCCAGTAGTATCTCTATCTAAGCGAATTATTCTAGCTTGAGGAAATAAAGTGGATAATTCTTCTTCAAGTTTTTCTGTTCCTGAGCCGAAAAATTTAATATATTTACTATTACATTTTGGGCAAATAGTAGGAACAGCTTCTGTAATATCACAATGATGGCATTGTAAGATACCACGGCGATGATAAACAAGAGGTAAACCACAGTACTTACACTTGATAACATGACCGCAAGCTCTGCACATTACAAAAGTGGAAAAGCCTCTGCGATTTAACATGATGATAATTTGTTCTTTTTTAGCTAGAGTATCTGCAATTAATTCTTTTAATTTTAAAGAAATAATTTTTCGATTGCCCATGCGTAGTTCTTCACGCATGTCTACTCCTTCAATATATGGTAAAGGTAGGTTATCTATACGATTGGGCATTTTTAATAAAACATATTCACCTATTTGCGTTTTATAATAACTCTCTAAAGAAGGTGTAGCACTACCCATGATTAAAGTAGCATGATAAATTTTAGCCATTTTTTCAATGATATCATGACTGTGGTATCGAGGTGATTCATCTTGCTTATATGAAGGGTCATGTTCTTCGTCCATTACAATTAAACCTAAATCTTCAAATGGAGCAAATAATGCTGAACGAGCTCCAATGATGATACCTACTTGTTTCGTGCGAATTCGCCAAAATGTATCATTTCTTTCTCCAACGGATAATCTACTATGAATAACAGCGACATCATCAGTAAAATATTCTTTAAAGGAAGTTACTAATTGCCCTGTAAGGACGATTTCAGGAACTAATATAAGAACTTGTTTACCTAAAGCACGTGCTTTTAAAGCAATTTCTATATAGATTTGAGTTTTGCCACTACCTGTAACGCCATATAGTAAAAATTTTTGCTTGCCTTGATGTTGAGCTATTTCTATATTTTCTAAGGCTGTCATTTGGTCTGATGTCAGCTTTTTATTTGTATTTTGTTTAGTAGTTATGTGGTAATAGCTATCTCGCAATATTTGTTTCTTTTCTAATTTTATATAGTCTAAATCAGCAAGTGCTTTTAGTGTAGGTAGAGAGATTTTTTCATTTGCTAAATCTTTAGTAGAAGCTTCTTTTATTTTAGCTAAATATAATAGAGCTTTTTTTTGAGCTGGTTTATTTTTTAAAGTTGCTAAAATATCATCATTAACTGTTACATTTAAAGAGGCATAAGTGATATAAATTTTATTAGCTTTTGTTTTATAAGTATAATCTCGGATAATTAGTTTTTTTGCGATGAGTTTATCTAGTAAAGAAGATAAATTATCAATTGTATTGAATTTATGTCGTAAAGTCAATAAATCAGTATTTTTTTGTAGAGAAAGATATTCAAGCAAAGATATTTCAATAGGTGATAGTTTATTTTTAAGGAATAAATCATATTCTTGTTGGTTGATATTAAAAATAGGGCGAATTTGTACACTATTTTTTCCAGGGATAAATAACCGCATAGTTTCGCCTAAAGAACATAGATAAAAATCAGCCATCCATTTGGCGGTAGTATACATTTGAGATGTAAACCAAGCTTCCGTATCAATAATATCTTTGATTTCTTTTAATTTAGTTATATCTATATTATGTTCGTTATTTGCATATATTTTAATAATAAAGCCTTCCATAATTCTATTGCCGAAAGGCACTAAAACACGACAACCTTCTTTTAAAATATCAAATTTCTCAGGAATTATATAAGTGTAAGCCTTAGCAATACTTTTAACGGGAATATTAATATATATATCTGCAAGTTTTTTCATATAATCACGTACCTAATCAAGTAATATGTTTATATTATAATATATCTATTTAATTTTAGAAAACAGATCTTAAATAAACTATCATATATTTAGTTACAACTTGACAGCATATAGATTAATTTATATACTTTTAATAATGTTATAAAGTAACATAGTAAATAATGAAGGGATATGAACTAATGTTTTTTTGTTTAAAAAAAACTATAAGTAATATATGTATTAATATTCCTTTTAAATTTTATTATGTAATAAGAGAGAGATTAATAGTATATTTATATCATTTGGAAATATATAAAGTAAAGTTAGTATTATAAAATATATATAATTATCTTATTTAAAAATATATTTAGATAATAAGTAATATTATATAGTAGATGTGATTTTTTACTTTATGATTATATTTTCTATATGAAGTAAAAAAACTGCATCCAAAAGGAAGCAGTTTTTTTTATGCATAATTCGTAGAGTAACTCACTATACGAAATTTAGTTACAAAATTACAATAGATTATAGTAAAAGTATATAAAGTAATAATTATCTTGTCAAGACAATTAATAGTAAATTTTTAAAGTTATAGAATATATGATTAAAGGTATATATATATTATTTATTTTTAATAAATAATATATAAAAACCGTCAAAAATATTGTCAAAAGGGGTCTTTAGATTATGCCAAGAAAAGGTGAAAATATTTATAAAAGAAAAGATGGTAGATGGGAAGGTAGATATACTATAGGTAGAACTATAGAAGGAAAAATTATTTATAAATCTATATATGGACATTCATATCTTGAAGTGAAAGAGAAACTGATTATTCAAAAATCTATGTATCAAAAAGATAATGTTATTATATCGAATAAGATGATTATAACTACTATTAGTAAAGAATGGCTGACTTTTATAAGAGAACATGTAAAAGAATCTTCATTTATAAAATATAATAATATTATTGAAAATTATATTATTGTTAATTTAGGAAATTTGAAAATAAAGGATCTTAATATTGAATATATTAATTTATTTATATTAAATTTAAAAAAAAGAGGAGGTAAGAAAAAAAAGCAGCTTTCAATAAAGACTGTAGCTGATATATTTTCTGTGTTAAAGCAAATATTAAAATATGCAGAAAGAGTATATCAGATAAATATTTGTGATTTGAGTGGATTAAAAATAAAATTAAAAAAACAACCTATAAAAATATTGACTCAAGATGAATGTAAAATTTTAATAAAATATTTAGTAAAACATGCAAATAAAATAAATATAGGAATATTATTAGCCTTGTTTACTGGTATACGCATAGGAGAATTGTGTGCATTAAAATATAGAAATATATTATTTGATGAGGCAATAATGATTATTTCTGAAACATTACAACGAATTCAAAAAAAAGATCATAAAAGCTTAAAGAAAACCAAAATTATAATTACTACACCTAAAACTATGTCATCTATAAGAAAAATACCTATTCCTTTAAGTATATTACCTCTAATTATTAAAGTTTACAGTAATGGTTCAGGATTTTTATTGACAGGAGATGAAAATAAATTTATTGAACCTAGAACAATACAAAATCGTTTTCGAAAAATACTAAATGAAACTAAGATATCACAAATTAATTTTCATATATTAAGACACACATTCGCAACACAATGTTTAATAAATGGAATGGACATAAAAAGTTTAAGTGAAATATTAGGTCATGCAAATGTAAATATAACATTAGATAAATATGTTCATCCATCATTTGAAGAAAAAAGAAGAAATATGAATAAATTAGGTGAATATTTAACCGTCAAATAAATTGTCTATTTAGAAAATTATATATTATTTAGTGATAAAAGAATTTTTATTCGTTGAGTGAGTTACTCTACGAAATTATTATCAAGTAAAAAAATACACATCATTATTTTTACTTATTATTATAAAAAAAATTGATTATTATATAATTTTTAATTATTTTTATAATATCTTTAATAAAAAGATATTATAATTTATAACATAGTATTTTTAAGAAAGGATACATAGAGATAATGAAAAAAAATAGTATTTTAAAAGTGATGAGTTTATGTATGTTTGTTTTTCTTTTTACCACTAATATAGTAAGTGAAGCTTCTACAAAAAAAGTGGCATTAGGAAATTTTGAAAATGGTGCAAAATCTCGTTATGGCAGTCTAGCTTGTACAAATCTAGAAACAAATATTTTCAGTGGATTAGTACAAAATAAGAATTATGATGTAGTAGAAAGAGCCGCTTTAGATCAAGTCTTTCGAGAATTAGGATTACAAAACTCAGGTGTAGTAGATAGTAATTCAGCTATTGAAATTGGTAAATTATCGGGTGCAGATTATACTTTAGTGGGGAGTGTTATTACAGCAGAAGTAATACCTTTTGATAATATTTTTTATCAAGGATATAAAGGTAAAGTAGCTTTTGAAATGCATCTTGTAGATAATAAAACTGGAATGGTCTTGTATTCAGATGTAATTTCTGATACAGAAAGTCAAATGTATACACCAGGTGTTTCTGTTAATGAAAGGAATCTTATAAGTGGTGCTTCTAAGAATGCAGCTGAAAAGGTATTAGAAAAAATGAATGAGTTAACTCCGCTTACAGGTACAGTGTTAACAGTAGATCATAATGAAGATTTAGTTTATTTTGATTTAGGGTATGAAAACGGAGTGCAAAAAGGAGATATTTATACTATTTATAAAGAAGGAACACCTATTATACATCCACGAACAAAAGAAATATTAGGTATAAAAGAAAATGTACTTGGAACAATAAAAGTTACAGATGTAAAATCAAATTATGCTATAGGTGAAATAAAAAAAGAAAAATCTACATTTAAAGTTGGTGATAAAATTAAGCGAGGCGAATAATAAATGAAAAAAATAATTTATTTATTATTAATAGCATTTTTTTGTTATTTTAATGTAGGCTCAGCTCAACAAGTTAATATATCTGGTTATGGTACGACTATTGATGAAGCTGAACGTGATGCACTTAGAAATGCAGTTGAACAAGCTGTAGGAACAATGGTAGATTCAACAACATTAGTAAAAAATAATATGCTTATTAATGATGAAATATATACACAATCTCGTGGATATATAACAAATTATACGATTTTATCGAAACGTTTAAGTGCCGATGGAATGTATGAGATTATAATTAATGCGAATGTAGATACTAATCCTAATTCAAAATTAATGAATGAACTTACTCGTTTAGGTATAATTAATCGTCAATTACGTGATCCTAAAATAGCTGTTATTATTCCTGAATATCATATAAAGGCACGTATTCCAGATCCTGCTGGGGAAACAGCTGTAATTAGAAAATTAGTGGATGCAGGTTTTTCTCGTATTACAGATATAAGTGATATTCGTTATAACTTAAATAACTTAAGTGCGTTGACAAGACAAGATATGGAAAATATAGCAAGAAGTCGTAATGTTGATATTTTAATTGTGGGGGAAGCTTTTAGCGAAGGTGTTGGCGATGTTGGTAAATTTTTACCAAATGGAAGAAATACAGGTATTATTTCTTGTAAGGCACGTCTTGAAGCAAAAATTTTTATCGCTAAAACAGGACAAATAATTTCTGCTAATGGTACATATGGTACAGCAGCAGATTTAACGGAGTTTATTGCTGGTAAAAAAGCTTTAAATAATGCTGGTGAAAAGATGGGAGATTACATTGTTGAAAAGCTTTTAAATTATGGTAGTAGTACTAATCAAAATTTAGAAATGATAGTTTCAACAGTAGATTTTAACAAAATAAATGCGATTAACAGCGCTGTACAAACTATTCGAGGTGTAGAAAGTTCTATGGTAACAGATTATAACAATGGGAAGGCAACAATTTCTGTAAAATATTCAGGAACGCCACAAACATTATTTAATCAGTTAAATCAAGCGGTTAATTTTAATATAAATTTACAGTCTTTTACATATAATACATTGAATATTGCCGCTTATTAATAATTTTATTACTGAAAGGATGTTTTTTATGAAAAAATCATTAATTGCTTTATCTGGTGCATTAGCTTTTTCAATAGCAGTTGGAGCTGTTCCATTAAATGACTATGTAGCACCAACAAAAGTATTAGCAGCACAATATCAAATGAATAATTCAGTGGAAACAATTATAGCTGAAGGTTATGGTCGTATGCCAGTTAACATGCCAGCAGGTTCTGCTAAAGTATTAGCACGAAGAGCGGCAGTAACAGATGCTCAACGTAATTTGTTAGAGTCTGTAAAAGGTGTAGCTGTAGATTCAGATACTACGGTTGAAAATTTTATGTTAAAGAGTGATATAATTCATACAAAAGTAAATGGTATTATCACAGGTGCTAGAGTTATTTCAGAAGAAGTACAATCTGATGGTGTATATAAAGTGACAATGGCTGTACCTGTTTATGGTGTAGGTAGTATTAGTGATGTAGCAATAAATGCAGTAATTGGTGAAAGTGCTCCAGTGCCAGTACCAGTGCCACCAGTAAATTATCAACCAACAGTTTCAATATCCGGTGGATATACAGGACTTGTTATTAATGCTAAAAATAGTGGATTAGTGCGTACATTCTGCCCAGCTATTTATGATACTAATGGTAGAGCAATTTATGGTGTACATAATGTAGATAAAAAATATGCTATTGATTATGGGGTTGTAGGATATGCTAAAGGTGAAGATGGTTGGGATAAAGTTTTAGCAGGTACTTCTCGTGCTGGTAATAATCCATTGAATATTAATATAGTTAGTGTACGTGAGCGTACCGTTAATAAATGCGATGTTGTGATATCAGTAGAAGATGCAGATCGTATTTTAGCAGAAAATCAAAAAAGTCATTTTCTTGATAAATATGCTGTAATGTTTGAAATATAAATTAATTTTGTTTGAAATATTTGGGAGTGATTATTATGCCAAAAATAATTGTTTTAATTATTTTTATGTATATATTATTTCCAGTGAATGTATTTGCTAGTCAAAATTTAAATTCTATACCGTGCTTTGCTGATTTAACATGGGGTGAATCATCTAGTACAGTATTGCAAAAATATCGTTTAAGTAGAATGCCATCTCATAGTAATATGAGGAATGTTACAGTATATCAATTACAATTAGATAAACCTTATGTATATGATATACGAGTATTACCAACAGCAATAGTTTCTTTTGTTAGTGATAAGCTATATAGTATATCACTAACGTTTAGCTTGTATGGTAATAAGGTAGATTATGCTAGATTTAGAAAAAAATTAATAGATGAATTTGGTGAACCCGATAATGCCAATATATTTATGACACATTATGAAGTAACTAGTTGGAATAAAGCAATTTTTTCTATTACTTTGACACAGTCAAATGTAACATTTAGTAATAATGAATTATCTGAACAATTTAAGAGAGAAGTAGATATATCTCAAGGAAAAAATATAACAGATTGGAATAGTTATGTTCATTAGAAAATTTAAGGTAGGATGTGTTTTATATGAGAAAGATTTTTTTATTAATGATATCATTATGTATGTTTAGTTCAGTATGTTTAGCCTCTATGGCAGATAAAGTAAATGCAATATCTTCTTATACAGGAGAAACAAAGAAGGTATCTGTATTATTAGATGCGCCACTTGGTTATGTAAGTAATGAAGAAATTAGGAAAATAGTTGTAGATAAAGCAGATGAAATGTTTCCTACACCACAATTTCTTGTAACACCATTTGAAGATAGTCAAATGATGAAACAAATTTATCGTGAAGAACATGGAATGCCGACAACAGAATATGCATCTAATTTTGGAACTACCTTAAAAATGGCAGATATTCAAGCTATTGGACAGAGTTTAAATACAGATTATGTGTTATTTATTCAAGTTAGTGATAGTGGACCAAGTTATAGTAGTAGTAATACATGGATACCATTTATAGGTGGTGTAAGTTCAACAAAAGCAAAGACATCTGTTAAATGTGATGTTAGAATTATGAATGTAAAAACAGGAAAATATGTAGCGATGAAACAAACTGTAAAAGATGGTGCAGATTCTTCATCTTCTTTTATGGGAATTGGTGGAGATATGCCATCTTTTGATAAAGCATATCAAGAAGCGATTGAAAGATGTCTTTTTGAATTAGATATTGATACTTCAAAATTATAATGTTATTTATATATTCCCAAATGGATAATTATCTATTTGGGAATATAATTAATATAGTAAAATTTTAATGAATATTTTTGTCCATTGATAAAAATTTAACAGATGATAATATAATTGTCAATAGAAAATTAAGAATATTTAAAAGATAATTAAGTTGTAATAGATATAACTAAATAAAATATATAAAAAGGATATATTACACTTGTTACAGAATTATAATGAGTAGTGATTTTTCTATATAAAAAGGAGTGATTCGATGGATTCACTATTACGAAGATTATTACTCATTTTATTAGGTATTGTAATAGCTTTTTCGTTTTTAGCATTTTTTTCAGCAAAATAAGTTTTGAAATTAAGAAATATTATGGATAAATGAAAAAGTAAAATGAGGCTTAGTGGTGTTTTATATAACACCACTTTTTATTTTATAAGAAGAAATGGTGATTATTATGCGAAAAATTTTGGGGCTATTTATATTTATATGTTTGATATTTTCAGGAAATTGTTTTGCTATGCAGTTTTCTCAACCAGTAGAAATAGGTGGTATAGGTGTTATGCAGGCAAGTGGTGGTGGCATATATGTTGATGGAGCTGATTATAATAATGGAAAATTTTATACTAAATATAGAAAAGATAATACACGAGGATATGAAGAAGGTATTGCTGGCTTCGGTAAAGGAAAAGATATCATATATGTTCATTATGATTACAATGTATATGAGGGATTTTATTTTGGTGGAAAAGATAAAAATAATACAATAAAAGATGATTTTCCTTGTTATGATATTTATAAAATGAATACAAATGAAAATATTACAATATATATATTATCTAAAATTTATGGACCAGAATTTGATTATCTTATTATCGGTAAAAGAGCAGATGGTAAATTTGTAAAATATATTGATACAAGAGAAATTACAAAAAGATATTTTGGTTGGGATATATATGGCGCTTCTCCAGCAATATATGCAGATTTGAGTGTTCAAGGAGATACTTTAGTTATGAAGTATAATTATAGGAATAGAGTAAATAGAACTATAACAGAAGGAAGATTTATTTTTAAATGGGATGATAAAGCACAATGGTTTAGTGTTGATAAAACAGTAGATCATGTAAGGAACGGATATTGATGAAGAAATTATTTAGTATTTTTATCGTGTTGGGAATACTGATGTTTTCAACAACATGCTTTGCTTCAGCATTTAATGAAGTTTATTTTAATGGAAATAAAAATTACATTAGTTTTGATGGTGGAATGGGAAGAATATGGTATGTAGTAGCTAATACAATAAATGTACAACGATATAATCCTCCAGAATATATTATTGCTATTGATATTGTTCAAGTAAATCCTGAAAATAATACAATGGGAAGACAGCGGACAGAACGTTTTTTATATAATTATGATTTACAAGAAATGTATATTGAATCATATAATCCAGAAAATAAAACATATTATTGGGAATATTTAAAGGACCCAGAAAAAGCTGTAAAAGTACATGTTTCTTCTATGCCTATATCTATGGGAGAAATTGCTTTTGCATTAGCATATAATATGAGTTTTTATAAAGATGGACCGTTATCTTGGTATGCACAAAAATATTTTGAAACTTTAAAATAGATGATAGTTATGTGCAAAATTTTGGAGTTTAAATTTATATGTATATTTATAATTTTTTAGTTAATAAAAATAAGTAATATGAAGATTAATGTTATTGTATATTAATTTTTATGGAAATATTATTATTTATTTTATATTATGTTTATGGTAAAAATATTAAGTGTACGCATTATTAGGTATAAATTTTGAAGAATAAAATAAGATAGAAAGCAAATATAATTATTTGTTAATCTATATAATATTATTGAAAGGAGATTTTATAATGTTAAAAAACAGAATTAAAAAATCTATTGGTATTTTAACTATGGCATGTTTCTTAGCAACACCTATTAGTTATGTCATAAGTGCAAATACAACAGAGGCTGCTCCACCACCTCCACCACCACAGCATAAAGCACCAGATTGAAAAAAAGCACCACCTCCTCATCAAGACAGATGGAAGCCAGCACCTAAAAGACAAGCTCCACCGCCTCCACCACCTAGACATGGTCGTCATAGATAAAGAAAAACCTCTGATAAATTATTTATCAGAGGTTTTTTATATAATATTATTATAAGCCAGCTTGTTTTCTTAATGTTTCAGCTTTATCAGTATGTTCCCAAGGAAGATCTACATCTGTACGACCGAAATGACCATAAGCTGCTGTTTGAGCATAAATTGGACGGCGTAAGTCTAATTCTTTGATGATACCTGCTGGACGAAGGTCAAAGTTATCATTTACAAGTTTTGTGATAACATCTTCAGCTACTTTATTAGTGCCAAAAGTATTGATGCTGATAGATACAGGTTTTGCAACACCAATAGCGTATGCTAATTGGATTTCACATTTATCAGCAAGACCAGCAGCTACGATATTTTTAGCTACATAACGAGCGGCATATGCTGCAGAACGGTCTACTTTTGTTGGATCTTTACCGGAGAAAGCTCCGCCACCATGACGAGCCATACCACCATAAGTATCAACAATGATTTTGCGACCAGTAAGACCAGTATCACCTTGTGGACCACCGATAACGAATTTACCAGTAGGATTGATGAAATATTTTGTTTCAGCTGTTAAAAGTTCAGCAGGAACAACAGGTTTAATTACTTTTTCCATGAGGTCTTGTTTAATTTGTTCTAAAGTAACATCTGGATCATGTTGAGTGGAGATAACAATAGTATCTACAGCAACAGGTTTACCATCTTCATATACAACTGTTACTTGAGTTTTGCCATCTGGACGAAGATAAGAGAGTTCACCAGATTTTCTAACTTCAGTAAGACGACGAGCAAGTTTATGAGCTAAAGCAATAGGAAGAGGCATATATTCAGGAGTTTCATTTGTAGCATAACCGAACATCATACCTTGGTCACCAGCACCAAGATCTGTTTCGTCAGCTTCGCCTTCTTTTGCTTCCAAAGATTTATCTACACCCATAGCAATATCAGGGGACTGTTCATCAATAGATAAAGAAATACCACAAGTATCGCAGTCTAAACCGAATTTTGCACGAGTATAACCGATATTGCGGATAGTTTCACGAACGATAGATGGAATATCTACATAGCAATCAGTGGATATTTCACCAGCTACATGGATTTGACCAGTCATAGCGAAAGTTTCACAAGCTACACGACCATTTGGATCTTTGGCTAAAATTGCATCTAAAATGCTATCAGAAATTTGGTCTGCTACTTTATCAGGATGACCTTCAGTAACAGATTCAGAAGTAAATAATACTCTGTTGGACATTTAGGAACCTCCTAGTATATTTTTTTATATCTTAACAATTAAAAAATAACATAAAAAAAACTCTCTAAACTTAAACGCGAGAGAGTTTATATCCATCTCTCATCTTCTAAGTAAAACTTAAAGGATTTGGCACCGTTTGATAAATGCTCAATGGTTGCCGCAACGTCATTGGGCCAGTCCCTCAGTTGCTCTTGATGAGTTATTCTATATAATTGCTAATCATTATCATATAGAAAAAATAGATTTTTGTCAATATCTTTGTTATAAAAATAATTTATTATTCTAATCTAAAATATAAATAAGAAGGCTCCTAAAAATAGAAGCCTTCTTGGAGAATTTTATTAAATCATATTGTTTCTATAAGTTGCATAGAGTTCTTTTAATTCTTCCATTTTATCATACATTTCTACCTGTAAGCTAGAAGCTGTAGCAAAATCTCCAGAATTTAAAGCATTGATTAACTGAGTGAATAAGGATTTATTATCGATGCTGTCTTTAGCAAGATAATAACGAATGCGGTTGAGTTTATTCCAGTTGTAAGAATCTTCATCAGTTACATATGCAGATTTAATTTCTTTAAATTTGCTGATAAGCATACGATTTTCAGGAATAATACGGCTGATAAGTTCAGTTTTCCAACGAATTAATTCACCTTCAACAAATGCATCGATAATTTTATCGCTGAATGCTTTACCTTCAGTTAAAACTGCACGTTTTTCAGGATATTTTTTCAAGTTAGAGAAGTTTTCCCAAACAGTTGCAGGATGTACACCAAAACGTTGATGACGTTCTTCTTCAGTATAATCTTCAAATACATCATCTTCTGCACGATAAGCACGATCTTTTTCTAAGTAACCAGCTTCATCACCTACATCTTTGGAGATTTCAGCAAGTAATTCAGCAGTAGTTTTAGTAACAGCGTATTTAACACCATCAAGGATAGATGTATAAATAGCAGCAAGTACAAGATAAGTGTTTGTATATGGATTACAAGCACGAAGTTCAAAACGAGTAGCTTTTGGATTATTGATATCACGAATAAGACCAGCTAAAATTGTACGGTTACGAGATGGAACTTCTGGGTTATGACCTAAAGAAGTAACTATACATACAGGAGCTTCAAAACCTGGTTTTAAACGATTTAAAGAGTCATTAGTTGCGGATACAAATGGGTTGATAACTTCATAGTTTTTAAGTAAGCCCATGATAGCACCATAACCTACAGCACTCATATAATCTTTTTTCATATCAGTTGGTGCGAATAAGTTTACAAAAGAACCATCATTCATAATAGCACCCATACCGAAATGAGTATGTTCACCATTACCAGCAAGACCGATCATAGGTTTTGCTTTGAAGTTAACCTCAAGACCATTTTCACGGAAAATTTCTTTTACAAGGATACGAACAACGAGTTCATTATCAGCAGCTTGAAGTGCATCAGCGAATTTCCAGTCAATTTCTACCTGTTCGCAAACATGAGTCATATTACCATCAGTGTCGATATGACCTTTCATACCACCAACTTCTTTATGTCCCATTTCTGGAGAAAGACCATAAGCTTCAAGAGCTAACATGCATTGTTCAAGAGCTGTACGAACTGCACCGCGTGTACGTTGCCAATATTGTTCTTGCATAACCTGAGATGCGGACATTTCAGGGATATCTGCTTCACTAAGTGGAGTTTTTACCCAGAATTCAAGTTCAGTAGCGGAAGTAAATACGATATCTTTTACATCTGCACCATTGATATGTTCTAAGCCGGAGATTTTAGCATTATTTTTAAAGAGGTCTAATAAACCTTTTTTTACATAAGTTAAAGTATTAGCTAAGATGGAACGGGAGTCTACAGCTTTGCCATCATGAATAAGAGCTGCAGGAATGCGGAGAGTACCAACTGGTTTACCGAGTTCATCATCATAGCTTTCGATATTGTAATCAACAAACCAATTAACAGTAGGATCAATTGGCATATCTACTTTAGCATTATTTAATGTAGCAATACCTGTTAATACTACAGAAGAACCATCTGTTTGAACAGCAGAGCCATTATAGAAAGAGTCAATATCTTCAAGAAAAACTCTCATAGGAATTTTTTCATCAGTATCATTACCAGCTAAATCGATACCTACTAAAGAAACAAATTTAATTTCAGGATGTTGTTTCAATGTAGCAATAATATCTTCTTTTTTAGAATTTGCAGGGATAACATATAATAAATCGTTCATTAAAAGACCCACCTTTTATTTATTAACAAAAATTTATGTAGCAACTAAAAAAAGCCGTATGAAAACAATTCTGACTACATTAATAATATAATATCCCCCTAAAAATATAAAATTAAAATAAACTAATAAGTTAATTTATATATTTTTTAGACTGAAACAATTACAATACTAATGTACAGATGTCTCATATGGCCCCATTGCCTTTGCTGTTCTGTTTTACGTGATTTATAATATCATATTCAAAAGTGTTTGTCTAGTAGTTATTTTTTATTTTTAATTGTAACATTGTATTTTTATTGTTTATTTTTTGTAAAAAGTTGTTAAATATTTAAAATAGCTTAATATTTTTATAAAAAAATACACCCTAAAAGATATACAATAAATACCTTTTAGGGTGTATAGATTAATTTTATTTAAAGATTATTTATTTAAATATTATGCTTCCATTTTACGAATTGGATTAAATGTGAATTCTTCACCGTTTACATTAATATCTACAGTGTCGCCTTCTTTGATATTACCTTTGATGATTTCTTTACTTAGTTGAGTTTCTACAGTATGAGATAATAATCTACGAAGTGGACGAGCACCAAAGTTTGGTTCAAAACCTTCATCTGCAAGTTTAGTCAAAGCTTCATCAGACCAAGAAAGTGAAATATTAACTTGATGTTGTAGACGTTTATTGAGATTTTCGAGCATGATGCGAGCAATTTGACGTACTTGTTCTTTAGCTAAAGCTTTGAATACGATAATATCGTCAACACGATTTAAAAATTCAGGACGGAAATAATCTTTTAAGATATCGCGTACTAATTTTTCAGCTGTAGCAAAATCTTTTTGATTTAAGATTTCATGACTGCCTAAGTTTGATGTCATAATGATAACAGTATTTTTGAAGTTTACAACTCTACCTTTACCATCAGTTAAACGACCATCATCTAAGATTTGTAATAATACATTGAATACATCACGATGAGCTTTTTCGATTTCATCAAGTAAAATTACGCTATATGGACGACGGCGAACTGCTTCAGTAAGTTGACCACCTTCATCATAGCCAACATATCCTGGAGGAGCCCCGATTAAACGAGCTACAGAATGTTTTTCCATATATTCGCTCATATCGATACGAATAATACTGCGTTCATCATCAAATAGACTTTCAGCTAAAGTTTTTGCAAGTTCAGTTTTACCTACACCAGTAGGGCCGAGGAAAATGAAAGAACCGATTGGACGATTAGGGTCTTTGATACCAGCACGAGCACGGATGATAGCTTCACTTACAGCTTTTACAGCTTCATCTTGACCGACAACACGTTCATGGAGAACATCTTCTAGATGTACGAGTTTTTCTCTTTCACCTGTGAGCATTTTAGTAACAGGAATACCAGTCCAACGACTTACTACTTGAGCGATATCTTCTTCAGATACTTCTTCTTTTAAGAGACGATTACCTTCTTCATCATGAACAGCTTTTTCCATTTTTTCAAGTTCTTTTTGAAGTTGTGGTAATTTACCGTATTTGATTTCAGAAGCTTTGGCATAATCGCCACTGCGTTGAGCTTTTTCCATTTCAGTATTGGCACTATCCATTTCTTTTTTGATAGCACGTACACGAACAATACCTTGTTTTTCTTTATCCCATTTTGCTTTTAATTCATTTTCTTCATTTTGTAATTTAGTTTTTTCATCAATGAGTTTAGCAAGTTTTTCTTTAGATGCTTCATCAGTTTCTTTATTTAATGCTTCTTCTTCTATTTGTAATTGCATGATTTTACGACGCAATTTTTCAATAGGTTCTGGCATAGATTCGATTTCAGTACGAAGTTTAGCAGCAGCTTCATCAACTAAGTCGATAGCTTTATCTGGTAAAAATCTATCAGAGATATATCTATCAGATAATACAGCTGCAGAAACAAGGGCATTATCACGAATTCTTACACCATGATGAACTTCATAACGTTCTTTTAAGCCACGCAAGATAGAAATAGTATCTTCTACAGATGGCTGACCTACCATTACAGGTTGGAAACGACGTTCAAGAGCTGTATCTTTTTCAATATATTTACGGTATTCATTTAAAGTAGTAGCACCAATACAGCGGAGTTGTCCACGTGCTAACATTGGTTTTAATAAGTTACCAGCGTCCATAGCACCTTCAGTTGCACCAGCACCTACTACAGTATGAATTTCATCGATGAATAATAAAATCTGTCCATCGGATTTAGAGATTTCATTTAATACAGATTTTAGACGTTCTTCGAATTCACCACGATATTTAGCACCAGCGATTAATGAACCCATATCAAGAGAATACAATGTTTTATTTTTTAGAGATTCTGGAACATCACCTGCTACGATACGGCGAGCTAAACCTTCAACAATAGCAGTTTTACCAACACCAGGTTCACCGATTAATACTGGATTATTTTTAGTACGACGAGATAAGATTTCAATAGTACGGCGGATTTCTTCATCACGGCCAATAACAGGATCGAGTTTACCAACTCTTGCCATAGCTGTTAAATCACGACCGTATTTTTCAAGTGATTTATAACCACTTTCAGGATTATCACTATTTACATTTTGTTTACGTTCTGATTTAATTACAGATTGAATTTTATTTTGGTGTAGATTGAATTCTCTACATAATGCTTGCATTTCATCATCGCTATCGCTGACAATAGCCAATAATAAATGTTCTGTACTTATATATTCATCATTCATGTTTTCAGCAAGTTTTGCTGCTCTGCCTAATACACGAACCATTTCTGTACTCATACCTAAGCGACTTTGACCTTTTACGCTAGGAATTTTTTTGAGCATTTGTTCTAGTTTTGCTTTGAGCATAGGTAAATCTACTCGACATTCAGCAAAAATAGTTGCAAGTAAACCTTCTGGTTCTTTTATTAAAGCAGAAAGAACATGAGCAGATGTAATTTCTTGATGATAGCGAAGAGCTGCTTCTTGCTGTGCAGATTGCATAGCTTCTAAAACTTTTTGTGTATATTTTTCTTCACCCATGATTTATACCTCCAAGTCATGATGAGTAACATTTCAATTAATAATAGTATAAAAACAATAATACAGTAAATATAAATATTAAAGTAATAATTTATGTTATACTTTAGTTTTATATTTGCTTACAAAACATATTATAAAAGCTAAAAGTCAAATTGTCAAACATTATTTTGACTTTTTGACATTTATTTTTAAAAATTTTTTATCTATACTAAAAATCTTTATATTATAATAGAATAGAGGTGATTTTATTTATGGAAAGACTCATAGGATTTGCTCCATCCATTGATGAAAATTGTACAACTATTATCTTAGGTTCAATGCCAAGTGTGAAATCTTTGGAACAGCAACAATATTATGCTCATCCTCAAAATAGATTTTGGAAATTAATGGCTATATTTTTTAATGAAGGAATAATACCAACTATTTATCAAGAGCGATTAGAATTATTGAGAAAAAATCATATTGCTCTTTGGGACTCTATAGATTCTTGTATTCGAGAAGGTAGTTTAGATAGTGCTATTTGCGATGAAGTGCCAAATGATTTTAAAGCTTTATTTGCCAAATATCCTAAAATAAAAACTATTTGTTTTAATGGCGGAAAATCTTTTCAGTGCTTTAAGAAATATAATAAAGATATTTTAAAAGATAAAACATATACTTTTTATACTTTGCCATCTACAAGTCCAGCAAATGCTAAATTTCGTTTGCCGATGCTTCAAGAAGTTTGGCAACAAGCTTTAGCTAGACATATAAATAATAAATAGATTTTATAAAATAAAAAAGGTACCTACAAAATATTTCATAGGTACCTTTTCGTTATTATCATGGTAATGTTCTTAATTTATCAAGTGGCCAGAAGATGAGTATTGCTTTACCTTTGATTAAATCAAATGGTACCATGCCTACATCAGCGAAACGACTATCTTCGGAATTATTGCGGTTATCGCCCATTACGAAAATATGTCCTTCTGGTACAGTAGCCAGTGGATAATCCCCTCTAGTTGTGCTTAAGATATATGGTTCATTTTTTAATTCACCATTTACATAAACATGACCATCTTTGATTTCAATAGTATCTCCAGGAATTGCAATTACACGTTTGATAAAATCACGGCTAGGATCTTTTGGATATTGGAATACTAAGATATCACCACGTTCAGGATCATGTAAATTATAAATAAATTTATTAACGACTAAACGCTCTTGATTTTGTAATGTCGGACGCATAGAAGGTCCATCAACTAAATATAACTCTACTACAAAATGACGAATGAATAAGGCTAAAACAACAGCGATAGCTATGGAAATAACCCAATCTTTAATTTCACTACCTAAAGATGACTCTTTTTTATCAGCCATGATAATCCTCCCTCTACTAGAACATACTAATAAAACAAAAGGGACTTGCCATAGGCAGTCCCTCTTATGAAGATATTAGCGTCTTTCTTTAATACGAGCAGCTTTACCAGTAAGGTTACGAAGATAATAAAGTTTTGCTCTACGAACAATACCTCTACGAGTAACTTCGATTTTTGCAAGGCGTGGGGAATGTACTGGGAAAGTACGTTCAATACCAACACCATAAGAAATTCTTCTTACTGTGAAGTTTTCACGAACGCCAGAACCTTGGCGAGCGATTACAACACCTTCGAACATCTGAATACGTTCGTTGGATCCTTCAACTACTTTTACATGTACGCGAACGCTATCGCCAGGGATAAATTTAGGGATATCGTTACGTAATTGTTCCTGTTCTAAAGCCTGAATAATATTCATTATTTTTCCTCCTTAATTCAAACGTTCATATAAGAATATCTCACAGCGGACCGTTTGTTGCATACTAGGCTATTTTATCATATAAAAATGGGCTATGCAATATATTTTTTGGAGATTTTTCGAGAATTTGACAAATATTTTAGGATAATTTATATTAAAGGCAGAATATGAAAAAGGGAGCTTGTAGACAGGCTGAGAGGAAGTTGTGAACTTCGACCTATGACCTGATTTGGATAATGCCAACGTAGGGAAATATTAGTTTGATTACGTATTTTCAAGGAAATGGCATGGCTATTTCCTTTTTTTATTTTTAAATATTTTTATTTTTTATGAGGTGATTTTTTGTCTACATTTTTTACATCAACAAATAATTCTAGTTTTAATGTATCATTGATTTGGTTTGGTACAGCAGTTTCTGTGGCTGAAATCATGACAGGAACTTTTTTAGCACCACTTGGCATGAAAGATGGATTTTTAGCTATTTTAGTAGGTCATGTAATTGGCGGAATTATTCTTTATTTAGCAGGGATTATCGGTGCTAATAAACGTTGCAGTGCTTCTGAAAGTATTAATTTATCTTTTGGTAAGTTGGGTTCTGTTAGTTTCTCTCTATTAAATACTATTCAATTAATAGGTTGGACTTCTATAATGACCATCATTGGGGCACAAGCTTTCAATAAATTAATGGCATCTTTATGGAATATAGGAGAAAATACTATTTTATGGACAATTATCATAGGTCTTTTTCCTTGCATTTGGATTTTTAGTACAATGGATTTTGTAAGTAAGATAAATAAAGTAGTAATGCTTTGTTTATTGCTTGCTTCTTTATATTTAGGTTTTGGGGCGGTAGTTTCTGCAAATGAAGTGGTAACTTCCTTAGATGAAAGTATGAGTTTTGGCATGGCGGTAGAATTGAATATTGCTATGTGTTTATCATGGATGCCAGTTATTTCAGATTATACAAGAACACTTAAAAATCAATCTACAGGTACAGTGAGCTGTGTAGTGGCATATTGTTTTGGCAGTATTTTAATGTATACAATTGGTTTAGGTAGTGCTGTTCATTATGGTATAACAGATATTTGTGATATTTTTATGTTATCTGGATTGGGTGTTATTTCTTTAGTTGTTATTTTATTATCTACAGTAACAACTAATTTCATTACGATAAATTCTTCAAGTATTTGTTTAAATCATATCAGTAATCAATTAGATGTAAAATATACAGCATTTTTTGTATGTATAATTTCTACATTGCTTGCTATTTTCTTATCTATGGAACAATATGAAACTTTCCTTTATTTTATAGCAGCAACTTTTGCACCGTTATTTGCTATTGCTTTTTCTGAATATTTCTTTAGTCATAATATTTATCATCAAAATTCATTTATCACTGGTAAAAATTGTCTTTTATGGTTAATTGGTTTTATAGCTTATGAATTGTTGATTGATTATAGCACATTTATTGGGATTACTGTGCCAGTTATGTTAGCTATAGCCATTATTAATATTTTTGTTAATCAATTGATTGGGGCAAAAAAATTTAGTTTGAATAAGAAATATTAAAAGTATTTTATTATTTAGCCATAAATCTAAAAGTAAACAACATAAATATATTGACAAGGATTTTTTCTTTTGCTAGACTTTATGTACAGCAATGAACTAGAAAAGTAACTTTAATCAGCGAGTAGTGATGGTGTAAGACTACAAAAAGTGAATGGCGCTAGGGAGCTTTATAATAATAAATAACATTCTAAAGAGGACTTAAATATATTTAAGTCAATCAGGGTGGAACCGCGGGAATACATCTCGTCCCTGTAACATTTTGTTGTTACATGGGCGAGATTTTTTATTTTGTCGCCCATGAATATCAAGGAGGTATATTTATGACATTTCAGGAAATTATCCTGACTTTGCAGGAATTTTGGTCTAAGCAAGGCTGTATTTTAGCTCAACCTTATGACGTGGAAAAAGGTGCAGGTACTATGAACCCTTCTACATTTTTACGTGTACTTGGCCCTGAACCTTGGCATGTAGCATATGTAGAACCATCTCGTCGTCCAGCTGATGGTCGTTATGGTGAAAATCCTAACCGTTTATTCCAACATCATCAATTCCAGGTAATTATGAAACCATCTCCTGATAATATTCAGGAACTTTATTTACAGAGCTTAGCAAAACTCGGTATCAATGAAAAAGAACATGATATCCGTTTTGTTGAAGATAACTGGGAATCTCCAACACTTGGTGCTTGGGGTCTTGGTTGGGAAGTTTGGCTCGATGGTATGGAAATCACACAGTTTACTTATTTCCAACAAGTAGGTAGTGTTGATGTAAAACCTGTAGCTTCTGAAATTACTTATGGTCTTGAACGTATTGCAATGTATATTCAAGAAAAAGAAAATGTTTATGATATTGATTGGAATGGCACATACACTTATGGTGATGTATTCCATCAAAATGAATTTGAACAATCCACTTATAACTTTGAACTTGCAGATACTGCTCTTTTATTTGACCTTTTCGATAAATACGAAAAAGAAGCTGTTCGCGTAATTGAGCTTGGCTATGTTCATCCAGCATATGATTATGTATTGAAATGTTCTCATACATTTAACTTGCTTGATTCTCGTGGAGCAATCAGCGTATCTGAACGTACAGCGTTTATTTCTCGTGTACGTAATCTTGCTCGTCTTTGTGCTCAATGTTATTTAAAACAGCGTGAAGAACTCGGCTATCCTCTCTTGAAGAAAGGAGCAAAATAATAATGGCTAAAGATTTATTATTAGAAATTGGTACAGAAGAAGTTCCTGCTCATTTTATGCCAGGAATTTTAGCTCAATTAAAAGAAAAAGCAACTGCAAAATTTCAAGAAATGCGTCTTGATTTTGATGAAGTAACAACTCTTGGTACACCTCGCAGAACTGCACTTTTAGTAAAAAATCTTGCAGAAACTCAGCAAGGTGCATCTAGTGAATATAAAGGCCCATCTACTGCTATCGCTTTTGATAAAGATGGCAATCCTACAAAAGCAGCTATCGGTTTTGCTCGTGGCAAAAAAGTAGATGTTGCTGATTTAGTAGTAAAAGATGGTTATGTATATGCTGTTTCTAGTGAAGAAGGCAAACAGACTGTAGAACTTTTACCTACTTTATTAAAAGAATTAGTAGAAGGCTTGAATTTCCCTAAAAATATGCGTTGGGGCGATTTAGATTTCCGCTTTGTACGTCCACTTCGTTGGCTCGTAGCTTTGTATGATGAAGAAGTAATTGATTTTACAGTAGCTAATGTAAAATCTGGTCGCGTATCTCGTGGTCATCGTTTCTTAAGTGAAGGCGATTTCACAATCAATAAAGCAAGTGATTATGAACAAGCTTGTAAAGATGCATTTATTATTGTAGACCAAGAAAAACGTCGCGATATCATCAAAGCACAGATTGAAGAAATTGCAAAAGCTCATAATGGTCATGCAGAAATCACTGAAGATTTATTAGAAGAAGTAATTTATCTTGTAGAATATCCAACAGCACTTTGCGGAACTTTTGAAGATAAATATCTTAAATTACCAAAAGAAGCAGTAATGACTCCAATGAGAGATCATCAGCGTTATTTCCCTGTTTTAGATGATAATAACAATTTATTACCATTATTTATTACAGTTCGCAACGGTGGCGATTATTGCTTAGATAAAGTACAGCATGGTAATGAACGTGTACTTCGTGCAAGACTTGCTGATGCTCAATTCTTCTTTGATGAAGATAGAAAGCATAGTCTTTATGATTATGTAGAAAAATTAAAAACTGTAGTATTCCAAGAAGGTCTTGGTACAATTTATGATAAAGCTAATCGTTTAGCAGAACTTTCTGCTTTTATTGGTGAAAAAGTAAATGCTACAGAAGATGAAATAAAAACAACTAAACGTGCTGCAATCTTAGCAAAAGCTGACCTTGTATCTGCTATGGTTTGTGAGTTCACTGAACTTCAAGGTATCATGGGTCGTGAATATGCACTTTTAGATGGTGAAGGTCAAGAAGTAGCAACTGCTATTTATGAACATTATATGCCACGTTTTGCAGGTGATGCAGAACCAGCTAGCGTAGCAGGTCGTCTTGTTTCTTTAGCTGATAAAATGGATAATATCGTAGCTACATTCAGTCGTGGACTTGTGCCAACAGGTTCTCAAGATCCATTTGCACTTCGTCGTCAAGCTCTTGGTATTGTGCATACAATTATTGAAGCAAACTACACTATTTCTATCAGTGAAATTGCAGATAAAGCAATGGATTTACTCAATATCACTGATAGTGAAAAACGTGCTGAAATCCAGAAAAATGTAGCAGAATTCTTCACTTTACGTCTTAAAAATGTACTTGGCGATAATGATGTTCGCTATGATATTATTGATGCTGTACTTGAAAATGCAGATGAAGTTGCAGGCACTTATGCTAAAGCTTGCGTAACAGCTCAAGAAATTGCTTCTGGTGTATTAAATGATGCAATTCAAGCTTTTGTACGTGTAGGTAATATCAGTAAAAAAGCAGAAAATAATGTTATTAATGAAGCATTATTTACATTAGATGAAGAAAAAGCTCTTTATAATACTTATGTAGCAGTAGCTAAAGATGTAGAAACTGCTTTAAATAATAAAGATTATAAAACAGCTATTGATAAAATGCAGGAACTTACTGCACCAATCAATAATTTCTTTGATAATGTAATGGTTATGGATAAAGACGAACAAATCAAAAATAATCGTCTTGCACTTCTTAAAAATATTGATACACTTATTAAATCTATTGCAGATTTCGGTAAAATCGTATTATAAGAATGATTGAGAAAAGGCTAGGTAGTTAAATGTTAGGTTTAACTATCTAGTTTTTTTGTTATTAAAAGTGAAATTAAATTAAACAATAAAAAGACTTGTTATAGTTATTTTTCTATAGCAAGTCTTTTTTAGTATTGATATTTACTAATGCCAAAGTTGAAGCAAAAAGCAGGATTTATATAATATGGTGTTTAAGAATATAAAGATGAATTACAAATTCTATTGATTTGAGAAAATGAATTATAGATTTAATTTGAAAAGTAGAGGATATATAAATGAAAGAAAAAGAAATTCTAATCAAAGGTGCTTTACTGCATGATATAGGAAAAGTATGTTATCGTGCAATGAACAAAAGGATAAATCATTCTAAATTAGGTGGAGATTTTTTAGAGCAGTATTTAAAATCAAATGAAGAAACAGAGCGTTTATTGAATTGTGTGAGATATCATCATAAAGATTATCTCCAAAAAGCCAAATTAGATAAAAATGATTTAGCATATATTGTTTATGAAGCAGATAATATTGCTTCAGGCATGGATAGACGAGAAAATGAAGGCGAAGAAAAGGGTTTTGATCCAAAATTAAATTTGGATAGTATATTTAGTGTTTTTTATAGTGATAAAGAAATACAAGTAGCAAATAAATATCCTTTAATATATAAAGATATAAATAAATCATTCAATTATCCACGAACAGATATTTCTTTGGCAACGAATAGTAATTATGAAGCTTTATTGAATAAGATAAAATCACATTTTATCACAAAAGATATAAGTCAGATATCGATAAATCAATTATTGCAAATTCTAGAAGAAGGTTTTTCATATGTACCATCGAGTACAAATAGAGCAGAAGTTTGTGATATTTCATTATATGTTCATTCAAAAATAACATCGGCAGTGGCTAGTTGTATGAAATTATATTTTGATGAACAACAGATACAAGATTATAAAAAATATTGTTTTAATAGTGGAAGTAAAATTTTTAGAAATGAAAAAATATATCTTTTAATTTCTGGTGATATATCAGGTATACAGGATTTTATTTATACTATTCCATCAAAAGGTGCTTTGAAAACTTTGAGAGGTCGCTCACTTTATATTGATTTATTATTAGAAGAATTTATAGATGAATATTTAGAGCAAATAGGACTATCAAGAGCAAATGTATTATATTCTGGTGGAGGGCATTTTTATATTTTAGCTCCGAATATAGAAGATACAAAAAAAGCTATGGATAAATTACAAGCAAAGATGAATAGATGGCTGATGGAAAATATAGGCATTAATTTATATTTAGCTATCGGTATAGCTGAATGCAGTGCTAATAATTTGATGAAATCTGAAGCTCAAGGAAATTTATTCGCTACAGTTAATAAAAAATTAAAAGATGATAAAACTATACGATATAGCAAAGATGAAGATTTTTTAGAGTATATATTTAATGTAGAAAAAGAAGAAGATACAGCAAAAAAAGAATGTAATATTTGTCATAATTTAGTAGATAAACTTTGGAAATATAATAGTGATGAAGAAATTGCTTGTGAATTTTGTCTGAATTTATATAAATTAGGGCAAGATATATTGACACAAGATTTAGTTTTTGTCATCAGTGAGGAAAAAATAGATGGTGGCATCAAAATTTTTGGCAAAGATAAAGATTTATATATGTATGCTGTAAATATAGAAGATATAGATATGTTTAAAGGAAAAATCCTGCGTATTTATAGCAAAAATAATCTTTTAGAAAATGATTTGGCTATACGTTTATATTTAGCAGATTATAGTGCCAAAAATGAAAATGATGAGGTCATGACTTTTGATGATTTAGCTAAGAGTAGTTGCAAAATAGATAAAGGTATAAAAAGATTAGGTGTATTGCGATTAGATATAGATGATTTAGGTATAGCTTTTAGCAGTGGTTTTGTAAGTGATAAAGATAAAATAGAAGATAATTTAAGATATGCTACCTTATCTCGCTATGCAGATTTATCAAAAGATATATCTATGTTTTTTAAAGTGGCGATAAATAAAATCTGTGCTGGCGATTTAATAGGGTGCGTAGATTTTGAAGAGAAAGCTTTCAATATTTTTGGCATAGCTAAAGCCCAAAAACGCAAGGTAAATATTATTTATGCTGGCGGTGATGATTTATTTTTAGTCGGTGCATGGGACGAAGTATTGGAAGTAGCAATAGATATAAATAGAGCTTTTAAACAATTTACTAATGGAAAATTGACACTTAGTGCAGGTATGGCAATGTTTAGCCCGACATATCCTATCAGTAAGATGGCAGAGATTGCAGGTTTATTAGTACAAATGAGCAAGAATAGGAAAGATAAAAATAGCATAGCTTTATTTGGCATGGAAATAAATTTAAAAGTAAATGGTCAGCTAGAGTGCAAGCATATATATACATGGGTGGATTTTGAGATGAAGGTCTGCAAAGAGAAGATGAATTATTTATTAGCTCGTCTTTCTTTTGATGGTGATAAATTTAATAAATTATCTGTAGGAAAGAGTTTAATTTATAGATTGATGGATTTAATACAATTAGCAGATGAAGATAAATTGAATATAGCAAGATTTGCTTATGTATTGGCGAGAATGCAACCTAAACAAGATAAAGATGAGCAAAAAAGAAAAGTATATGAAGATTTTGTAAGTAAAATGTATCAATGGATAAATAATAATGAAGATAAAAAGCAATTAGCGACTGCTTTAAATTTATTAGTATATTATTTAAGAGATAAAAAGGAGTAAATATTTATGGAAAATATAGTGGATAAAGCAGAATTAGCAATAAAATCTATTGGCAAACCAGATAAAAATAATCCCAATAAATTATATATAAAGCTAAAAACTAATCAAATAAGAAAAATTTTAACAGCGGTGAATATCTTAAAAAATAAGGTGGATATCTATAAAATAGCTAAGTCTAAAGAGAAAAAATTAGATGAAGAATTGCAATTAGATGAAGAATTGCAAATGGAAATAGAATTTTTGCGTGTGAATATGTCTTATCAAGCAGGTAGAGATAATTTAGTTAGGGAGTTTATAGAAAAAGCAGATTTATTGAATATGGTAAAAGACATCAATGGCGATATAAAAGCTTTTGAGAAATTTTGTAAATATGTAGAGGCTTTAGTGGCATTTCATAAATTTTATGGAGGACAAGATAAATGATGAATATACAAGGACAAAAACAATTACAGGGAAAATTATTTATTACAGCAAATTTAAAGCTCATAACAGGTATGCATATAGGGGCAAATAGTGATTTTGCACCTATTGGGGCGGTGGATAGTCCATTTATTCGCGATTGTTTGACTCATGAACCAATCATTCCTGGTAGTTCTTTGAAGGGAAAACTTCGCACTTTATTGGCTAAAAGCAGATGTAAAAATTTGATTTTAAATAATATAGATGATGATGATGATGTGATATCACGTCTATTTGGTTCAGCAGGGAAAAAAGGTGCTTGTTTTGCAAGATTGCAGTTTTTTGATTTATTTTTAACTAGTGAAAGTGTAGAATTATTTAAAAATCTCGATACAGATACTTATATTGGTGAGATAAAATGGGAAAATACTATAGCTAGATTGACAGGCTCGGCAAATCCTCGTCAGATTGAAAGAGTACCAGCTGGAGCAGAATTTGCATTTAAACTTGTTTATAATATTGAAGATGAAGACCAAATAGATGAAGATATGAAGATTTTAGCTCAAGGTTTGCAATTGTTGCAGATGGATTATCTTGGCGGACATGGTTCTCGTGGATATGGCAGAGTGAAATTCAGTAAATTCAAAGTTAAAGCTATAAATAAAAAAATTGATATTAATAAATACGAATGTGATTTCAAGGGAAATGTTAATAATGAAATATAAAATTTATCTTTTAGAGTTTTTGACACCTGTGCATTTTGCGGATAATAAATTTGGCGGAGATTTAGAAAAAGCCAGTTTTTATTGTAGTGCAGATACTTACTTTAGTGCCATTTGTTCAGAAGCTAATTTAATTTCTAAAGAAATATTACAAAGCATTATGGAAAAATTTGAGCAGAGAAAATTAGCGATATCCAGTTTATTTCCCTATTATTATTCTGTTCAAAGTGATGATTTACAATTATATTTGCCAAAGATATATTTATCTGTGGATAATTTGTCGAAGATAGACTCTTATTCTGAACAGAAAAAATACAGTAGATTATGGAAGCAAAATGATAAAGAAGATTTTATTCGCATTAGTGAAATTAAAAATTGGCTACAATCTATAAATGATAAAGAAGTATATAGCATAGATAATCCTATTTTTGCCATAGAAAATACAATGGAAAAAGTAGCTTGTAGAGGTCAAGAGCCTTTACCTTATTTTGTGAATAGCTATAAATTCAATGATAATGCAGGATTGTATTTTATCTTGGGTTATGAAGATGATGATGACGCTATTATTATGGAAAAAATAATAGAAAGTCTGGGTTATAGTGGTATTGGTGGCAAAAAAAGCAGTGGTTATGGTAAATATAAATTTTTTGATGATTTTATAGAATTAAGTGAAACAGATAGTATTTATAAAGATGATTTGATTTTGACTAAAATGATAAATATGGATATGAGTGTAAATAGGGGCAGAAAATTATGTATAGCACCATTATTGCCTAGAAAAGAAGATGTAAAATATATATCTGTTGGCAATTATAAGATTGTAAAACGCAGTGGTTTTATCTATGACCAAAATACACATAATAAGAAGCGAAAAAATAATCTATATATGTTAGCAGAAGGTTCTTGTTTGATGAAGTATTTAGAAGGCATGATGCTAAAAGAAGAATATGAGGGCATATCTTATCCTATTTATCGAAATGGTATGGGTATGTTTGTGGGGATAGATTATGAATAATACGAATTTGATAGAATTTAATAAAATGTATCTGGATATCATCACACCTGTCAATATAGCCAGTAATGAAAAATTAAATACTACAGATTATATATATGATAGTAAAAATCAAGTAGCATATTTTTTAAATCCTTTATTGTGGCATAAATTTATTTATACGAAAAAATTATTTCCTGCTTATATGGATTTTATCAATGATAAGACTAAACCACGAAAAATATTATATAAATGGTTGATAGAGCAAGGTTATAATATCGAGGATATAAAAGAAGTCGTAAAATATAAATTAATCGCACATGAAAATATAGATAAGATAAGTAAAGATAGTTTAAATGATATTATTTTGCAGACAAAATTAATAGATGGCAGAGCTTATATACCAGGTAGTACGCTAAAAGGCTTGATAAGAACGGCTATTTTATATGATTTATTGCAAAAAAATCCGCATTTAAAACAAAGACTTTGGCAAAGTTTGGAAAGAGCTATAAATGGTAATAAATCTTATGATGAAATAAAAAGGGTTGAAAATAATTTAAATAGATTATTGATGGCTGAAATAGAAGGTACAGGAAAGAGAGAATATACGAAATACGATAAGAAAAGTACAAAAATTGAGTATTATAATTTTATGCAGGGAATAAAATTAAGTGATGCTATGGCAAAGACAGAGCATAATAACTTAGTTTTATTGAAAAAAATTGATTTAGCAGTGAAGGATAATTATATAAAAGAAAATTCGCTAAGTGTTTATCGTGAATGTATAGAGCCGAAGACGAGATTTTATTTTGATATGCAGATAGAAAAAAGATTTACGCAAAAGTTAAATATAAATTCAGCAGAAGATATTTTAATAATGATACAAAATTTCTTTGACGCTAGTAATGAATTATTATCATCTGCTTTTGGCAAAGATTATGGATTTTTATTTAATGATACGAATGTAGGCAATACTTATATCGGTGGTGGTACAGGCTTTTTGACGAAAACTCTAGTGGCTTATCTAGCACCTACAAAGATGAAAGCAAAAGAATTTATTAGTAGATATTTAAATATGAAATTCAAACAAAGAGTAAATCGTGGTATAAGAGATACGAAGATTGCTCCACGAACATTGAAGGCTACAAAATATAATGGAAAATTGACTTTGCTAGGTATAGCGAAGATAGGTAAAGTATAATTATGTTGAAAATAATTGAGATAGTATTAAAAGCTAAAGCTGATGAAGAAATACAAAAGGCAGAAAAATCTTTAGCGTTAATTATGAATGATGTTTTGATGCAATATGTAGACGACAAGTATCGAGAATATTTATCTATGCAGATGATAAAGCCATATATACAATATATAATAAAAGATATAGAGGCTGAAGATATATATTATTGGCGGATTGCAACACTAAATCTATAAGCTACAGAAAATATAGCTTATAGATTGATGGATAAATTGACGAAGGAAAATTGCGAGCTTATAACAACTGATAAGATAGTATTTCAGATAGAGAAGAAAAGTTATATTCATAGTGCTACATATAAGCAATTAGTAACGAAAT
This sequence comes from Megamonas sp., assembly GCF_986095205.1. Classification (NCBI taxonomy): domain Bacteria; kingdom Bacillati; phylum Bacillota; class Negativicutes; order Selenomonadales; family Selenomonadaceae; genus Megamonas; species Megamonas sp. The sequence goes on from NZ_CFQVBI010000036.1 coordinate 51,661, forward strand.
ATTTTACACGTAGATTGAAAAGTAGCTATATTGAATTTAACTTTTTGACACCGACTTTATTGTTTGGCGAAGAAGACAAAATGATTTGTCAACCGCATGATATAATAATGAATTTAGTTTCTATCTGGAATTTATTTGCCATTGATGAAAAATTGTATGAACAAGATTTAATTGAAAATTTAGCACAAGAAATACAACTAGATGATTATGAAGTCGTTTTAAGACCACAGCTGATAAATGGCAAAAAAAGACCTACATTTCAAGGAAAATGTAGGTTTAGTTTAAAAAATAATATAATGGCAAATAAAATAATCTTAATGCTGGCAGAATTTTCCCAGTATACATCAATAGGAGCAAATACGCATCTAGGCATGGGAGCAATACAGATAAAATTAAATTAAAGCAAAATAAAAAGGCTTGTTATAGAAAAATAACTATAACAAGCCTTTTTTTATACAGTATCTGTTGATATTTATCCTTCACACTTCAGGAAGCATTCACCAGAGAAAACGGGTTTTCGTACAGTATCTGTTGATATTTATCCGCAAGTTAGCTTGTGGAATAATTTCCGATTATAAAGTTTTCGTACAGTATCTGTTGATATTTATCTGTTATATTAGATGATTTCTGGCTAGTAAAAGTGTAGTTTTCGTACAGTATCTGTTGATATTTATCGCCTTGATTTTATTTCTACAAATAGTATATCAAAGTTGTTTTCGTACAGTATCTGTTGATATTTATCCCTTAAAGATTAAGGTTTATGAAATATATTATATATGAAAATAGTGATTTTATCAAGGTTTAGGGATTTTTTACCAGCGAAAAGGATTTTGAGAATTTAATGACGAATTTTTGTTATAATTATTGATATATCAGCATTTTTGCATAAAGATGAATATATCACTTGGTAAATTCAAAGAAAGGGGCATTTTGATGAAAGTTTATCAAATACGCATAAAATTATATTTATTAAAGGATATCATGGCACAAGATGTGCAAATCATGTTGACTAGATTTATTGATAAAAGCTTATTTGCAAAAGAAAATCTAGGAAAATTACATAATACAAATACATATAAAAATTATTGCTATGATTTATTATCGCCATTGGAAAAAGATAAAATCTATAAAAAAGGCAAGATATATACTTTGACCATCAGAACTATTGATGAGGATATGGCAGAATTTTTCTATGAAGTTTGTCCAAATATAAATACTAGAGAATTTAAAGGGCTGACAGCAGAAAAAAGAGTTTTGCCACGAAAGATAATAGAATTTATCTATACTTTGACACCAATGATAATTAAGGCAGAAAATGGTTATTGGAAAAATTGCATGAGTCAAGAAGACTTTGAACAGCGATTTATCATTAATTTAACTAAGAAAATAAATAATTTTAAAGGCGATATAAATGATAAAGATGAAATAAATATGGAAAAATTTTATTCTACTATAGAATTTTTAAATAAAACACCTGTGCCAATGAAATATAAAAATATAAAACTTCTCGGCGATAAAGTACGTCTTGCTGTCTTAGATGATGAAAAATCTCAAGAAATGGCATATTTATCTTTAGGCGTGGGCTTAGGTGAGATGAATTCACGAGGAGCAGGTTTTGTGAATTATCGTTGGCTATAAATTTAAACTAGATGATTGAGTAAAAAACTTGATTGTCTAGTTTTTTTATAGAAAGATTTATATATATAATTAGGAAAAAACTTTATTATAATAATGGTTTTGAAGTTGCTTTATCTAGGATTTATGCCTATAATAAAGTATTGATATATCTTTGATGAGGTGGTCAAATGGCAAGTAAAGCTTTTTTAGTAGCACTACAGTATGGAATGCTTCTTTGTATCTGTGGTTATATTTTTGTAACAGTAAAATCCATGTTCAAAGATTTGAAAAGCACTTCCAGCTTAAAGCCAGTGAAAGAAGAATCTGCACAAAATGAAGTGGCTTTAATAGTGCTAGAAGCAGCAGATCCTAAATTGGCTAATAAGAAAATATCTTTTTCTGGTCAAATCTCTATCGGTAGAGGTAAAGAAAATGATATTGTATTAGATGATATTTATGTATCACATCATCATGCTGTTATTAGTCCAGTTCGCAATCTTTATCAGATTGAGGATTTACAAAGTCGAAATCACACCTATATAAATGGTAATATTCTTAATGGCAAAGAATTTTTACAAAATGGTGATGTTATAAAAATAGGTTGTGTATCATTCCGTTTTGAGAGGTGAGAGCTATGATAATTACTCATGCTACTGATATTGGTTGTGTACGTACTACAAATGAAGATAGTTATCTTTGTATTGAACCACATATTTATGCAGTTGCAGATGGCATGGGAGGACATGCAGCTGGAGAGATTGCCAGTCGCATAATGGTGGATACTATAAAATTTCATTTGGAGAATAAAAATCCTGATGAATGTAGTGAAGAATGTTTAAAATCTGTTGTCTTAGAAGCGAATAAACAAATTATGAAAGCTTCTAGTGAAAATCCTGATTATAATGGCATGGGGACTACGATTAGTCTATTTTATGTTCATTATGGCTATGCCACATGGGCTCATGTAGGTGATAGTAGGATTTACTTATTGCGCAATGGTCAAATTTATCAATTGACAAATGACCATTCTTTGGTGAATGAATTATTAAAACAAAATAAAATCACAGCACAGGAAGCTGAAAATTATCCACATAAGAATATTTTAACAAGAGCAGCTGGTGTTTCTGTGAATTTAAATGTAGATACAGGTTATTGTGATATTTTACAAGCGGATAAATTCCTTATTTGCTCTGATGGCCTTACAAATATGGTGGATAATGAGGAGCTAAAAAATATCTGTTATGATAGTAATATAAAAGATAAAGCTCAACATTTAGTACAAAGAGCTATTAATTATGGTGGAAAAGACAATATTACATGTATCGTGGTGGAAATATCATGATAAAAAAGGGATATATTACATTAGTATTTTCAATTTTATTATTATTTTTGGGCACATTATTAATCAATATCAAAAATAATACTTTGACTAATGAAGCATTTATTCCAGCTGGAATATTATCTGTCATTTTTATCGTAGTACAGATAATAAGCGTCAGATTGCGAAAAAATGCGGATAATTATTTATTATCATTAGTCATGTTTATGTCGAGTATCAGTGCTATCATGATTTTGCGATTGAAGCCAGATTTATATACGCATCAGATAGTATGGATATGTATAGGGCTTATTGTATTTTTGATAATTGTAGCAGTATCTGATAGGTTGTTAGAATTATTGGATTTTCCTTATGTACTAGGATTTGGGGCTTTGATAATTATTTGTTCTGTACTTATATTTGGTACAGATATCGGTGGTAATCGTAACTGGATTATCTTAGGGCCTATTCAAGTACAGCCTTCAGAATTTGCGAAATTATTGATTATAGCCTTTTTATCTTCGTTTTTATCCGAAAATAAAAATGTTTTAGTATTGCCTAGCCGTGGCTGGAAATTCATTCATTTACCGCCATTTAGATTTTTGGCTCCATTGTTATTGATATGGAGTGCATCAATTTTGATGTTTGTAAGTCTTCGAGATTTAGGCTCAGCATTATTATTTTTTGGCATAGTTGTCATCATGACTTATGTGGCTACAGGTAAAAAATTATATGTAGCGATAGCATTATTTTTCTTTTCATTATCTTCATATATAAGTTATTTATTGTTTGCTCACGTGCAAACTCGTGTAGCTATTTGGTTACATCCTTGGGACGATCCGATGGGCAGTGCTTATCAAATAGTACAATCATTATTTGCTTTTGGTTATGGCGGAGTTTTTGGTACAGGATATACATCTGGTTTTCCTCGTTTAATACCAGAAGTTCATACTGATTTTATTTTTGCTGCTATTGGAGAAGAATTTGGTTTAATAGGTGTAACCTTTTTATTGTTGGCATATTTATTATTATTTATGCGAGGCATAAAAGCTGCTTTACTTTTGACTAATGAAAAATATAAATTGATGGCATTTGGCTTAGCTATAACTTTATTATTACAGACATTTATCATATTAGCTGGTGTAACTAAGCTGTTACCACTCACAGGTATTACTTTACCTTTTATTAGTTATGGTGGTAGTTCTATGGTTTCATCTTTCATTTCACTAGGGCTATTATATGCTCTCAGTAGTAAGGAGAGATAAGTTTGCATAGACAAAATAGTATAGATAAACATATATATACAATCGTAAAAGTATTTATTGGCTTATTTGCAATAATCTTTATTAATCTAGCATATATTCAAATATATCAAGCTGAAGATTTATTAAAAGATAGTCATAATTCACATGTAGCAGAAAAAGCATTACAAGTACAACGTGGTAAAATTTTAGATAGAAATGGTGTGGTGCTTGCAGATACTACAGTGGAAAAAGATGGATTCAAAAGGGTATATCCTTATGGCGAGATTTTCGCTTCGCCAATTGGTTATGTAAGCGATAAATTAGGTTATGCTGGCATAGAAAGTACGCAAAATACTTATCTTGCTGGTAATAATTTAGTATTGCATGCATTAGGGCCTATTTCTCAAATTTTTGAACAAAATGTGGGCAATGATGTTCATTTAACACTCAATGCAGATTATCAACAAGCAGCTTATGAAGCTTTAGGTAATCGTAAAGGAGCAGTTGTAGTTTTAAATCGTAAAACTGGTGAAGTATTAGCAATGGTTAGTAGACCAATGTTTAATCCAAATACAATTGATGAAGACTGGGATAATCTTCGTGTAGATGAAAATAGTCCGCTATTAAATCGTGCCAGTCAAGGTTTATATCCACCAGGTTCAGTAATCAAGCCTATGATAGGTGATGGTGTATTGACAAGTGGAGTAGCAACTACAGATACTGTGGTTAATTGTACAGGGGCTTTACAATTAAGCGGAGGATATTCTCTATCAGATAGTAGTGGAGAAGTTCACGGTGGTGTGAATTTAGCCAAAGCTATAGAAGAATCTTGTAATAGTTATTTTGGTACAATGGGTATACGTTTAGGTAGTGATGGTTTAAAAGAAACTTTCTCTCGTTTTGGTTATGACCAAGAACTTGATACAGATTTTATCAACAATAAACCACAATTACCTGATTTTGATAATTTAAGTGATGGAGAACTTGCTCAAGTAGGTATTGGGCAATCTACTTTACTCGTAACACCACTTCGCATGGCTATGTTAGCTGGAAGTATAGGGAATGAAGGTATCATGATGAAACCTTTCGTAGTAAATGCCATTACAGCTCCAGATAATAGTATTTTAGAACAACATCAACCAATGACTTGGCGACAAGTATCTTCACCAGAAACAATAAATATCATCTATGAAGATATGAAAAATGTTATTAATCATGGTACAGGTACAAGAGCCAAAGTTCCTGGTATTGAAATGATAGGTAAAACAGGTACTGCTGAAAATTCTACAGGCAAAGACCACGCTTGGTTTATTGGTTGTGCAAATATGCCAAATGAAGATATTGCATTTGCTGTTATCGTAGAAAATAGCGGATTTGGTGGTAGTGAGGCTGCACCTATTATAAAAAATATACTCACAAGTATTTTAGCAAAGGAAGGGAAGTAAAATGTCTACGCTCTTAGACAATCGTTATGAATTAATTGAACGTATAGGCGACGGTGGTATGGCAGAAGTTTATCGTGCTCATGATAAGATGTTAGACCGTTTCGTGGCTGTTAAAATTTTACATCCGCAATTTACAAGTGATGAATCATTTGTAACAAGATTTCGTCGTGAAGCTCAAGGAGCTGCTAAATTATCACATCCGAATATTGTTAGTATTTATGATGTAGGCTCTTGTGATGGTAAATACTATATAGTAATGGAATATATAAAAGGAGAAACTTTAAAAGATAAAATAAATCGTGAAGCTCCTTTACCAATAGATGTAACACTTAAAATTGTACAGGAAATAGCAGAAGCTTTAGAAAATGCCCATGCAAACCATCTTGTACATTGTGATATTAAACCGCATAATATTTTAATTAATGAAGCAGGTCATGTAAAAGTAGCTGATTTTGGTATAGCTAGAGCTACATCATCATCAACAATAACATATACAGGTACAATTGTAGGTTCTGTACATTATTTTTCTCCAGAACAAGCAAAAGGTCATACTATTAGCCCTAAATCAGATATTTATTCTTTAGGTGTAGTAATGTATGAAATGCTTACAGGTAAAGTTCCTTTTACAGGCGAAACTGCTGTTAGTATCGCGATAAAACATCTTCAAGAACCACCAATTCCACCACATGAATTGCGTCCAGATATACCAGCAATTGTTGAAGCTATAGTATTAAAAGCAATGGATAAAAATCCAGATAATCGTTTCTCTAGTACAGAAATGATCAAAGAAATTGAGCAGGCAAAAAGAAAACCATTTGCAAAGGTTAATGTACCAACAGAAGATCCTTTTGCAACAAGAGTGCTTACTAGTGAAGAAATAGAACAATTACAAAATATTGAACCTAAGAAAACTACAGTAACACCAAATTATAGTCAGCCTGTATATCAAGAAAATAAGGCAGAGCCTCAGAGAAAATCAAAGAATTCCTTTAATAAAACATTTATTATGGGCTTGATTTTTATTCTAGTATTAGGTTTTGGTGTAGGTGCATTTTTATCCTATGGTGATTTTTGGAGCAGTAAAACTGTAGAAGTTCCAAATGTAGTAGGTATGAGTCAAGCACAGGCTGAAGAAACTTTGAAAGCAGAAAACTTGCGTGTAGAAATAGCAGAAACTTTTGATGAATCAGTGCCAGTAGGAAAAGTTGCTTCACAAACTCCAGAAGCTGGTAAGACTGTGAAAGAATCCCGTTTAGTTACTATTTATATAAGTAAAGGCGGAGAAGAAATCAATATGATTAATTTAGTAGGTTTGAGCCAAAGTGAAGCAGAAAACCAACTTGCTAAATTAAAATTGAAAATAGGTCAAGTTACAGCAGAGTATTCAGATAAACCAAGTGGAACAATATTAAAACAATCTATATCTGCTAATAATAAAGTAAAAAAAGGTGCTGATATAGATATTGTAGTAAGTAAAGGTAAAGAAGTTAAAAAAGTATCTGTACCAAATGTAGTTGGACAATCTGTGGATTCTGCAAAAGCTAGTCTAGAAGCACAAGGATTTAACGTAAGTGCAAGTGCTTTATCTGGTAGTGTAACAGCACAAAGTGTAACAGCTGGTTCTCAAGTAGAAACAGGTACTACTATTGAATTGACTGTATCTTCTGGTAGTGCAGATAGATATGAAAATAGCACAAATACAAATGTACCAGATAAAAATGAACAAACAAATACTACTAATACGGGAACAACTAATACAACAACGCCAGAAAAACCAGCGATAGAAGTTCCACAAAGACAAAGAGATTAGTATAATAGAATTAAATTAGTTTTATGAAATAAATATTAAAGGAGGATTTTTAATGAATGCTGTTATTTTATTATCAGGTGGATTAGATTCTACAACTTGTATGGCAGTGGCAAAACAACAAGGATATGATTTATATCCTATAAGTTTTAACTATCATCAGCGTAATAAAATTGAATTAGAAGGTGCTAAGGAAATTGCTAAATTCTTTGGTGCTAAAAGACATTTAATTATTGACACAAATATGAATGCTATTGGCGGTTCAGCTCTAACTGATGAAAATATAAAAGTTCCAGAAGGTAATGTTGAGAGAAAAGATAATGATGTTCCAGTAACATATGTACCATCAAGAAATTTGATTTTCTTAAGCTATGCTTTAGGTTATGCTGAAGTAGTAAAAGCTGATGCTATCTTTATCGGTGTAAATGCAGTTGATTTTTCTGGATATCCTGATTGTAGACCAGAATTTATTCAAAAATTCCAGGATATGGCAGATTATGCTTGCAAAACTACAGCTGTTGACGGCAAAAAAATAAAGATTGTAACACCGCTACAGACTTTATCTAAAAAAGAAATCATTCAATTAGGTACAAAATTAGGAGCACCGTATCATTTAACTCGCAGTTGTTATAATGGTAGAGAAAAAGCTTGTGGTGTTTGTGATAGCTGTAAACTTCGTTTAAGAGGTTTTGCAGAAGCTGGAATAAAAGATCCTATAGCATATGAAAAAAACTATAATGATGTAACTAAAAATCATATTGCTTATGAAAACGGAGAGTGAAAATTTGCAAGATGTACAAAATAGAGTAGATAAACGAGGTATTGCCATTCAACGAGTGGGCATTAGCGATGTTTATTTACCTTTACAAATAAAGCAAGAACAGCATAGCCAGCCAGTTATGGCTAGATTGAAATTTACTGTGGATTTGCCTATGGAATATAAAGGTACACATATGAGCCGTTTTCAAGAAATTTTGACGAAATGGCATACCAATCCTATTGGGCAAGCTGAAATAGGCAATATTTTAGATGAAGCTATCACTAAATTAAGTTCTAATTCAGCACATTTGTCTATGAGTTTTAAATATTTTATCGAAAAAACTGCTCCAGTTAGTGGTAAAAAATCTTTATTGGATTTAGATTGCAAAGTAAGTGCTGTAAAAACAGCTAGTAAAAATTCTATGCCATTTACACTAGCTATAAAAATACCAGTAACATCTCTTTGTCCATGCAGTAAAGAAATCTCAGCATATGGGGCACATAATCAACGCAGTATTATTTCTGTAAAAATAAATTATGATGGCAAAAAAACAGCTATAAATATTAAAGATATTGTAAGCTTGATAGAAGCACAAGCTTCTTGTCCATTATATCCATTATTAAAACGTGAAGATGAAAAATATGTAACAGAAAAAGCATATGAAAATCCGAAGTTTGTAGAAGATATTTTACGTGATTGTGTTTTAGCACTTAGAACATTGGATGATATACATTACTTCTCTGTGGAATGTGAAAACTTTGAGTCCATTCATAATCATAATGCTTATGCTAGTCATGTAGAATATTTAAAATAAAAATCAAAGCCTAGATTATAGTTTTATAGTCTAGGCTATTTTTTTTAAGACATTTAGCAATGTTTATAATTTATGTAATCATGGTATTTTTGGCTTTTAAAGTATATAATTTTCTCATAATTAATAATAAAATAAAAATTATGAGGTGAGTTTATGTTAAAGAATATATTGAAAATAAATAGACCGGATTTTATTGAACTGACTACAGAGACAAAAACAGTGACTTCTAAATGGAAAAATGATGATTATAATTTAGATGATATAAATGTTAATCTAAATCAGGATAATGAACATTTAGCTATTTTTCTTACTGCTCAAACTTCAAAAGTAAAATGGATAAAATTGAGATGGAATAATTTGAGTTGGGATAAAAATGTTCGCTTTTTAGGTGATGCATGGGAACGTGGATATGGTGATATGGAATGGAAGGGTATGAACCCAAATCGTTTTATGCCATGGTATTTCTGTGCTAAAAGTGAAGCAAAATCTATTTGTTATGGGGTAAAGGTAAGACCTTCAGCAATGTGTTTTTGGCAAGTGGATTCTTTAGGTATGACTTTATTTTTAGATGTTCGCTGTGGTGGTAGTGGTGTAAATTTAAAAGGTAGAGTGATTAAGCTTGCTGATGTTATAGCTTGTGAAATGCGTGATTGCACTAGTTTTGAAGCTATGCAAGAATTTTGCGGTCAGATGTGTGAAGACCCAATTTTGCCTAAATATTCTGTTTATGGTAGCAATAACTGGTATTATGCTTATGGCAAAAGTTCAGAAAGTGAAATTCTAGCTGATTGTGATTATATTTTAAATTTAACAAAAGATATAGAAAATAAACCATATATGGTTATCGATGATTGTTGGCAAGAACATCACCGTTTAAATGAATATAATGGTGGTCCATGGACAAAAGGAAATGAAAAATTCCCAGATATGAAGGCTTTAGCTGAGAAATTAGTGCAAAAAGGTGTGCGTCCAGGTATTTGGGTGAGATTATTATTAAATGAAGATGAAAATATAAAAAATGAGTGGAGATTATCACATAATAATTGTATCGACCCAACTAATCCAGAAGCACTCAATTATATTAAAGAAGATATCAAGAGAATTTGTAATTGGGGATATACTCTAATTAAACATGATTTTTCTACTTTTGATTTATTTGGCAAATGGGGCTTTCAAATGAGTCCACTTGTAACAGATGATGGTTGGCATTTTTATGATGATAGTTTGACAAGTGCCGAAGTGGTGAAATTATTATATAAAGCTATTTTAGATGCAAGTGTGGAAGCTTCAAACGGAGAGACTTTGATACTTGGCTGTAATACTATAGGTCATTTAGGTGCAGGTTATATGCATATTAATCGTACTGGTGATGATACAAGTGGTGTTATTTGGGAAAGAACTAGATTTATGGGTGTGAATACATTAGCTTTCCGTTTACCTCAGCATGGCAAATTCTATGAAATTGATGCTGATTGTGTAGGTATTGATGGCGGTATTTCATGGTCAATGAATAAACAATGGGCAGATGTATTAGCGAAAAGTGGAACACCTTTATTTATTTCTGTTAGACCAAATATTTTAGATGAAACAGAAAAACAAGAATTACATGAGATTTTAAAAGTAGCATCTAAGCAAGAACATCATGTAATTCCTGTTGATTGGGAAGAAACTACTTGCCCAGAGCATTGGCAGGATAAAGACCATGATATAGATTGTAAATATCAATGGTTTGAAGAAACTGGTTTGAAATTCAATCCAAATACAATACGTTATCAAACTTTCTTAGCTATGGTTGAATGATTTAATATTTTACTAAATCGTTTGGTTGGAGATAGTGTTGACGATATTCTCGTGGAGAGATATTCGTAACTTGTTTAAATGCACGTGAAAAAGCAAAAGCATTTTTATAGCCACATGATAAAGCTACGCTATAAATAGGAATTTTTGTTTTGCTTAAAAGTTCACGTGCATTTGCTATTTTAGCATTAGTTAAAAATTGCTGTGGCGAAGTATTTAATTCTTGTTTAAATAATGCATATAAATGACTTCTGCTGATATTGAGATATCTAGCGATATCATTTACACTTAGATTAGTAAAAGTATTTTTTTCGATATATTCAATCGCTTTAGTTACATAAAAACTATTATTTAGTTCGACTTTGTTATAAACACTTTGTAAAGCCTCATGAAGTTTGGCAAAAATGAGATATAATTTACTTTGTAAATAACATTCATTTGCAGGTGTGAGTTGATGATAAGAGAGCATTTCTTTGATTATTTCATAGATGGTTTGATTGCAAGATAGATTGATGATAGGATTATCTGTATTTAAATTTGACTGTTTAAGTAAGTGGGGTACATAATCGCCATTGAAACAAATCCATGTATAAGTCCATGGGTTTGTAGGTTCTGCTTTATATAAAGTTACTGTTCCTGGTTCTGTGAGAAAACATTGATTTTCATTTAATTTATAATGTTTATTATTTAAATAATAATGACCTTGACCTTTCAAGATAAAATGAAGCATATAATAATTGCGAACAGCTGGTCCATAAGAATGTGTAGCACCACATTTTTCCCAGCCACAGGATACTAAATATAAATCTTTAGAACTAGTTTTATATTCCATAATTGCAACATCAGCCATAAGTACACCTCATTTTTAAAATATATTTATATTATTTATCCTAAAGTTAACAAGAGATGATGTCAATTAAAAGAATTGGGAAAATATTTTATTTAATTGGCTTTAATTATAATGAAAATAAGTGTAAGATTAATAATATGATTAATTTTTGTAAATAAAATATATAAGGGAGGACAATAATGTGATTGATTTGCATGTACATTCTACAATGTCTGATGGAACGTATACTCCTAGTCAATTGATAAAATTGGCTAAAGATAAAGGGTTAAAGGCTATAGCCTTGACTGACCATGATACTATATATGGTAATAAAGAAGCTTATGAGGCTGCTAAAAAATATGATATGGAATTTATTCATGGTATGGAACTTAGCTTGAATTATAATAATCATCAAATTCACGTAGTAGCTTTAGGTTTTGATGAAGAAAGCAAGGCTTTTAAAGATTTTTATCATGAATTAAGACAGAAAAAACAATCTTCTATAGTATCTGTTATTGATTATTTACAAAAACAAGGATTAGATATTTCAGTAGAAAAAGTAGAGCCTTTTATAGCTGGCGGTGCATTAGATAAATATGCTATTTTGCGCTATTTAGTATCTGATAAATCAAAAGCCGGCGATATTCAGTATTTATGGGATAGATACATTGACCCTGCTTTTAATAATTTGAATTTGAAGATAACAGAAAATCCAAAGGCAGAAGATGCAATCCAAGCTATGAAAAAAGCTGGAGCTGTTACATCTTTAGCTCATTTTCATAAAAAGATAGGTTTTAAAAATTATACAAGAGAAGAACAAGAAGCAAATATAAAGTATTTACATGAAATTGGTTTAGATGGTATGGAAGCATATTATCCAAATTATAGTAAAGATGATGAGAAATTTGCTCATTATTTGATTGAAAAATATGATTTAGTGCCAACTGGTGGTACTGATTTTCATGGTGCTAATCGACCATCTGTAGATTTAGGCAGTGGTACAAATAATAATTTAGATGTACCATATGAATTTTATCAAAATATTTGTAAGTTAATAAAGCGTTAGTTTTAATAAATATTTAAAATATAATTATTTGTGGATAATAATTAATATTAATAGTTGACAAAGAGAAGTATTAATTATATTATATAAATATAATATGAAATGAATTTAGTATATAAAAGCTAAGACAAATAAAATATATTGGAGGCTATTAATTATGAAAAAATGGGTTTGTACTGTATGCGGTTGGGTTTATGATGAAGAACTTGGAGATCAAGATTATGATTTAGCTCCTGGTGTAGCTTTTGAAGATTTACCAGAAGATTTTGTATGCCCATTATGCGGTGTTGGTAAAGACCAATTTGAAGAAGAAGCTTAATTAAATTTTATAAAATTAAGACATTAACGCAGTATTGCCAATTTTTTAGTTGGTATACTGCGTTATTTAGTTTATCTAGTGAGGTGTAATTTTGTTTAAAAGAAAATATCATCATAATGCTTCATCAGAAGATTGTAATAAACTTTGTTGTACCAAAATAGAAAATTTTTCAGCTCATGCTGGAGATACAGAAATATTTACAGATGTGAATATGCATATTCATTGTGGACAATTAACAGCTTTAATCGGGCCAAATGGAGCAGGAAAATCTACATTATTAAAATGTATTTTAGGGCAAGTACCTCATAGTGGGAAATTACATTATGTAGATGCTAAAGGAAAACATACAGGAAATCCTATTATAGGTTATGTACCACAGTATTTGCGTTTTGACCGTACTTCGCCTACTAGTGTAATGGATTTTTTTGCAGCATGTTTATCAAAATATCCTGTATGGCTCTGTAGTATGAAAAAATTAAGACCAAAAGTTTTGGAAAGTTTGCGTAGGGTAAAAGCTGAACATTTGATTGATAGAAGATTAGGAGCTTTATCTGGCGGTGAAATGCAACGTGTATTATTATCTCTAGCTTTAAATCCAATGCCAGATTTATTATTGTTAGATGAGCCAGTATCTGGGGTTGACCACAATGGTTTGAAATTATTCTATGAGATTGTATCCGAGCTTAGAGAAAAAGAAGATATGGCAATTGTTTTGATATCACATGACTTACCACTTGTAGCTCAATATGCTGACCAAGTTGTTTTGTTGAATAAAAAAGTGATTTGTAAAGGAACACCACAAGAAGTATTCAATCGCAAAGAAACAAAAGCTTTATTTGGTAATATTGTAGCTCCATTAGAAGAGGAGGCAGAATAATGTTAGATATTATTTATAATGGGTTAGATGTGATTTTGCCTTTTGCCTGGATAAATCATGTATTTATGAAAAATGCTTTTTTGGCAGTATTGATGATTACACCACTTTTGGGAATTTTAAGCACTATGGTTGTCAGCAATCGCATGGCATTTTTTTCTGATTCATTGGGTCATGGAGCATTTACAGGTGTTGCGGTAGGTGTATTATTAGGCAGCGGTGAGCCACTTGTTTCGTTGATTATATTTTCGATAATTTTTGCGGCTCTAATCACATATATTAAACATCGCAGTAGTGCTTCAACAGATACAATTATTGGTGTCTTTTCTTCGGCAGGTATAGCGATAGGTCTTATCTTGATGTCGCATGGCGGTAATTTTAGTAATTATACTTCATATTTTATTGGTGATATTTTAAGCATTACAGTTAATGAACTTGTATATTTATTCATGACTTTTATTGTCGTTGTGATTGCATGGTGTTTCTTGTTCAATCAGATTTTGATAATTAGTATAAATGATGGTTTTGCTGCTAGTAGAGGTATTAAGACTTTATATATTGAAATGATTTTTGCAGCTATTGTAGCTGTAGTTGTTTCTATAAGTATTCAATGGGTAGGATTATTGATTATAAATTCATTGTTGATTTTGCCAGCGGCAGCGGCTAGAAATATAGCTGTTAATGCTAGACAATATCATGCTTTATCTATTTGCTTTGCTATTTGTGCAGGGCTTTTAGGTCTTGTGATTTCTTATTATGCTGATATTGCAACTGGGGCAACCATTGCTATTTTTGCGGCAATTATATTTTTTATTACATTATTTTTACGCCCATATTTTCAAAATTAATATATTTAGTTTGTAATTTTACTAGATTTAATATTTTTATTGTGATATACTTAGGTTTACAAGTTTACTTTAATGTATAAAAATGAGGTTTTTATGAAAATAACTAAAAAAATAAAAGATGAAATGTTGGAGATTTTAGAAACGACGTATAAAGATGCTAAGCCAGCTTTAATTTTTAATAATCCTTTTGAATTGTTGATTGCAGTTATATTGTCAGCACAATGTACGGATAAGCGTGTGAATATAACTACAGCTCGTTTATTTGCTAAGGCAAATACTCCAGAAAAGATTTTGGAAATGGGTGTTACTGCTTTAGAAGAAGAAATACGCGATTGCGGATTATTTAGAAATAAGGCAAAAAATATAATAGCTACTTGTCATAAATTATGTAGTGATTATAATGGTGAAGTGCCTGAGCAATTTGAAGAATTATTGAAATTGCCAGGTGTGGGAAGAAAAACGGCGAATGTTGTTTCAAGCATTGCGTTTAATCGTCCTGCTATAGCTGTGGATACACATGTATTTAGAGTATCCAATCGTTTGAAATTGGCTGTAGGTAATACACCTGATGAAGTGGAAAAAGGATTGCAAAAGGCAATACCGATGGAAAAATGGTCAGATGCACATCATTGGCTTATTTGGCATGGTCGTAAACTTTGTAGAGCAAGAAATCCTCTATGTGGTGATTGTCCACTTAAAGATATTTGCCCTTCTGCATTATTGCAAGCTTGATATAATTATATTGAGGAGATGTTTTAATGATTTATCGTAAGGCTACATTTAACGATGTTGAAGAAATATATAATTTAGTAAATTTATATGCTCAAGAAGGAGTAATGTTAGCACGTTCTCGAAATACTTTATATGAAACTTTGAGAGATATGTATGTTGCTGAAGAAGATGGTGAAATACTAGGTGTAGGAGGTCTGCATATAGTTTGGGATGAATTGGCAGAAGTTCGCACTTTAGCAGTAGCTAAAAAAGCTTTACGTCGTCATATTGGTGCAAATATCGTGGAACATCTCATTGAAGAAGGAAAAGCTTTAGGTATAAGAAAAGTTTTCACATTGACATATCAAGATAAATTTTTTGGTAGTTTAGGATTTAAAGTGGTAACAAAAGATGATCTGCCACAAAAAGTTTGGAAGGATTGTATAGATTGTCCAAAATTCCCAAATTGCGACGAGATTGCTATGGAAATGTATATTTGATAGATTAAATAAAAGCTGGCTATTGAGTCAGCTTTATTTTTTTGTCTTTATAAAAATCAAGGTTTAAGCTAAAATTGAATTATAAATTATGGATATTTGAAATTGATACATAATATAAGTTTAAGA
This sequence comes from Megamonas sp., assembly GCF_986095205.1. Lineage (NCBI taxonomy): Bacteria > Bacillati > Bacillota > Negativicutes > Selenomonadales > Selenomonadaceae > Megamonas > Megamonas sp. The sequence goes on from NZ_CFQVBI010000036.1 coordinate 67,733, forward strand.
TATAAATTTTTCGGTGATTTTTATATAGGAGATGATTTTTTGCAAGCAGGAGAAACAACTTTAAATAAATTATTAAATACATCTCGTCAGTTTATAGTACCTATCTTTCAAAGAAACTATAGTTGGCAAAAAAGCCAATATGAACAATTATGGTTTGATATTTTACGTGCCAGTAAATTTAAAGAAAAACAAAATCATTTTATTGGCTCTATTGTGTATATTGATATGGGGACACCAGCGGGACGACCTCAACAATTATTATTGATTGATGGTCAACAACGTTTGACGACAATTTCTATTTTATTATGTGCAATAAAAGATTATGTGCAGAAATTTAATTTAGAAACTAAACTCATCAATTTAGCAAAGATAAAAAATCAATTTTTATATAATAGTGATGAAATAGATGAAGACAAATACAAATTATTGTTGAATGTGCAAGATAAAGAAACGTATATAAAACTAATAGATAATACAATATTTACAGTGAATAAGCCTGCTACAAATATCATTAAATGTTATGAGTTTTTTTATGAACGTATAGAAGATTTTATAAAAGAATATGGGCAGATTGATGAAATTTATGCAGGAATTTTTAAATTGAGTTTAGTGTCAATATCTTTGGATAAAGATAGTGACAATCCTCAAATGATTTTTGAAAGTATGAATTCCACAGGCAAAGATTTGTCGCAGACGGATTTATTGCGCAATTATTTATTGATGGATTTGACTCCAGAAAAGCAAACTAGATTGTATAAAACATATTGGAAACCTATGGAAGAATTATTTGGCGAAGACATTTATAAAAATGATGTAAATAAATTTGATTATTTTATACGTGATTTTTTAACTTTAAAGAGTGACACAGGTTATATTTGCAAGATAAATAATGTATATGAGAATTTTAAGCGTTATTATTTAGATAATAATTGTGAGAAATTCGCAGTTTTGAACGATTTATTTACTTATGCCAAATATTATGCTTGCATTGATTTATTGCAAGAAAAGGATGATGAGCTTAAACTATATTGGCAAGAATTTAAGAAACTAGATAGTCATGTAGTATATCCATTTTTATTGAAATTGTATGATGACTATAGTCGTCAGATATTGATTAAAGAAGATTTTAAAAAGATTTTGCAAGTAGTGATAAGTTATTTATGGCGTAGAGCTATTTGTGAAATACCGACAAATTCACTTAGCAAAACTTTTGCTACTTTATATCAAGCTGTGGATAAAGAAGATTATGTAAATAGTGTTATCAAGGCTTTTGTTTTTAAATCAAGTTATAAGCGATTTCCATCTGATTATGAAGTTCGAGAAAAATTGCAAACAAAGGATATATATCATTTCCGCTTACGTAAATATCTATTAGAAGTCTTAGAAAATTATTATCATAAAGAGCCAATTGATTTAAATACAGCAAATTATACTATAGAACATATTATGCCTCAAAATATAGAACATAATCTGTCGTGGCAACAAATGTTAGGCGAAGATTGGCAAGAGGTGCATAGCTTGTATTTGCATACTTTGGGCAATTTGACGATAACGGGATATAATGCAGAAATGAGCAATAAATCTTTTTGGGAAAAAGTAAATGGTGAAAGTGGATTTAAGCATAGTCATTTAAAATTAAATGAAAGTATTGCTCAATCTGATGTATGGAATAAAAAAGCTATTCAACGAAGAACAAATATATTGACGGATATAATTTTAAAAATATGGAAATATCCAGAGTTTTGAAGTATTGTTAAGATAAGTATTGATTTAAATAAATTAATGAGGTGATTTTATGAAATATTGTCCATACTGCAATCAAATGGTTTCTCCAGTGAAAAGACCATCATGGTTTTTATTTATATTTTTATCAGTAATTACTGGTGGTAGTTGGATTTTTATCTATGCTATATATTATTTTTTGTTTAAAAAAGAACAATGCCCTATTTGTGGTGGAAAAGATTTAAGGAAGAGATAGAATATATAAGCCCTAGAAACTTTTATTTATTAGATTTTAGGGCTTATTATTTTTAGAAGGTGAAATGATGCATGACATATGGAACCCATGGCATGGTTGCCTTAAATATAGTGAAGGCTGTAAAAATTGTTATATGTATTATCTAGATAAGATAAGAGGTAATAGTGGAGCCTACATCTATAAAGTAAAGGCAAATTTTTATTATCCATTAGCTAAAAATAGACAAGGTGAATATAAGATAAAAAGTGGTGAACAAATAAGGGTTTGTATGACATCAGATTTTTTCTTAAAAGAAGCTGATGAGTGGCGAGAAGAAGCATGGAGAATAATAAAAGCTAGAAGTGATGTTATATTTATATTGATAACAAAAAGAGCAGAAAGAATAAGAGCATGTTTACCTAAAAATTGGGGTGATGGTTGGGAAAATGTGTTTTTGCATGTAACTTGTGAAAATCAAAAGCGTGCAGATGAGAGGATACCTATATTATTGAATTTGCCATTTAAACATAAAGGGATAATTGTTGCTCCATTTTTGGAAAATGTAAGTATAGAAAAGTATTTAAAAGATGGAGAAATTGAACAGGTAATTTGTGGCGGAGAAAATTATAATGGAGCTAGAGTTTGTAATTTCGATTGGGTGAAAAACTTGCGCCAAGAATGTGTAAAAGCAAATATTACATTTTGTTTTATGGAAACAGGAACAGTTTTTATGAAAGATAAAAAAATATATAATTTACCTTCAAAGGAATTACAAAGTAAGATGGCTTTTAAATCTAAAATGAATTATCAAGGCAAAGAAATAGCATTTAAATTATATGACCAATTTGGGAGATTATTAGACAAAGAAAAATTGTATAAAAGAAGTTTCAAACTAAAATGTAATGAATGTGCTAGTAAACTTATCTGTAATGGTTGTAGTGAGTGCAAGCAAGATTGTAAATGATTTGCTATTTAACCTATTAGATGCATAAATAAATATTATGATAAATGGGGTTTGAAAAAGTATTTATTTATGTTAGAATAATAATTAATAATTGAATAGCACGAAATAAAAATTGTCTTCTAATAAATATTAGGGGATGATTTTTTATTTTTATATAAATTTAAATAAATGATAATTATACTTAAAGGGTATATTAATAATATCTATAAATAAAAAAGGTGGCAGTGATGGATTCATTAGAAAATAAAAAAATAGATAATGAAAATATAGTAAATAATTCATATATGCAATTTAATACGGGAGAGCTAACACAAAATACAAATATAGAGGGAATAAAATTTGATTTTAATTATGGTGCACGTGTAGTTGTTCCTAAAGGTGATTATCGCGTTAAATTTATAGATAAAGAAGCTTGTTTAGGAATATATGATGCTCCGGCATCTGGTGTATTAGTTACAAGTAATAAAAAATATTTTGTTGATTTTCGTATTGAAATCTATAAACAAGATAAATTGATTTTTAGTCATGATTTAGATTTGAAAGATAAGAATGTATTAATAAAATTTCCTGTAGGTGTATTAGGAGATGTTATATCATGGATTCCTTATGTAGAACTTTTTAGGCAAAAGCACAAATGTAAATTATATTGTGCTATGGATAAAGAATTAGGAGAAATCTTTAAACGCTCATATCCAGAAATTATTTTTATAGAAACGAATACTAAAATAGAAAATTTATATGCTAGCTATTATTTGGGAATTTATTTTCCTTGTAGTGATAGAAATCATCAACCTAGAGATTTTCGACAATATGGATTGCATCAGAATGCTGGTATGATTTTAGGAATTACAGAAAATGGAGAAGCACCTCAAGCAAATGCAATCATGTTACCTAAAAATAAAGATAGAAAAATAAAAGAACCTTATGTATGTATTGCTGCTCAAGCTAGCGGACAAGTTAAGTATTGGAATAATGGTATGGGCTGGATAAATGTAGTTAAATATTTGAAAGAAAAAGGGTATCGCGTTTTATGCATTGATAGGGAAAATGTATATAGTTGCGGTAGTAGGTACAATATTATTCCATATGGTAGTGAAGATTTCACGGGAAATATACCGCTCCAGGAGCGTATAGATTTATTATATCATGCAGATTTTTTTGTAGGTTTATCTAGTGGTTTAAGTTGGGTAGCAAATGCAGTTGGATTACCTGTTATCTTGATAAGTGGGTTTACTTTGCCATATACAGAATTTAAAACACCATATAGAGTGATAAATTATCATGTATGTAATGGTTGTTGGAATGATATGAATGTTACTTTTGACCATAAAGATTTTGAGTGGTGTGCATATCATAAGGGTACAGAAAGACAATATGAATGTACTAGATTTATTACACCTCAAGCTGTAAATAAAATGATAGACAAATTGATGATTGATCATAATTTAAATCCTGAGAATTGTTAAAAATGCATTTTAAATATAGATATAGAAAGAAAGGTTATTGATAATGAAGAAATATAAATTAAATAAAAAACAAACACAAAAAATTTTAGCAACTGTAGTTATGGGAATGAATGTAATGAATACAATGACACCTATGGCTATGGATATGAAAAATATGGCAGACGATTTATCACATACAGTTATGAATAATGAAGATAAACCATTGGAATATCCAACATTACCAACTTTAAGTAATATGTTAGATAATATTTTATTTACAAAAGCAGAGGCTGCTGAAGTGAGTGTAACAACAAATACTGAGGCGAATATAGATGTTGTAGAAGATGGTACAATAGCGCAAGTATCTGGTATGAATAATAGTCAGACTATTAGCAGTATGTCTGGTGGTCAGCAAATAATAGAAAATGGGGCTACTGGTATTATAAATAATATGTCTGGTGGGCAACAAGCAATAGGTCATGATGAGAATGTGGCTACTGGATTAGTAAGTAATATGACAGGTGGTTCACAACATATTATGAAAGGTAGCGGTACTGTAGAAAACTTACAGGGTGGGACGCAATTTGTTTATGAAAAAACAACAGGTACTGTAGGCAATTTACAAGGTGGTACACAAGTCATTTTAGGTGGAACTGCAATAGTTGATAAGCTTGTAAGTGGAAGCCAAGAAATAAAAAATGGACAAGGCGAAATAAAAAATATAGATAACAGTGCTACAGGTAATATTCAAACAATAACAGGAGGGACAGGTATAATATCTAGTTTGAATAATGCAAATATCACGCAAACAGTAAATGGTGGTACTGGAAAGATAGAAAATTTAACTGCAGGAACACAAGCTATAAAAAATGGAACAGGTATTGTAAATAATATTTCTGGTGGAACACAAACAGTTACTGGTGGAAATGCAGTAATCAGTAACTTTATTAGTGGCAAACAAGATATACAATCTGGACAAGGAATAATACAAACTATAGATAACAGTGCTAGTGGAGTAGTGCAAGAGATAACAGGTGGAACAGGAACAATTGATACACTTAATAATAGTAGTGTAATTCAACAAGTAAATGGTGGAAATGGTGTAATAAATAATTTTGTATCTGGAAAACAAGAGATACAAAGCGGAAAAGGAAGTATTAAAAATATAGATAGTAGTGCTAGTGGAGTAGTGCAAAAGATAACAGGCGGAACAGGAACAATTGATACACTCAATAATAGTAGTGTAATTCAGCAGGTAAATGGTGGAAATGGTGTAATAAATAATTTTTCAGCAGGATTACAAAGTGTAACAAGTGGTGGTACAGGTACTATTAATACTATGAATGGTGGAAAGCAGGAAGTAGATAATGCTAAAGGTATTATAGGAGATGTATATGCTGGAAGTCAGGTTGTAAAAAATGGCGAAGGTACTATCAGTGGATTTTTAAAAGAAGGAACACAAAGTATCGATGGTGGCACAGGTAATATAGGTTTATTATATACAAATGGTATTCAAGAAATAAAAAATGGTACAGGTAATATTGAAGTTGTAAATAATGGTAAACAAATAGTCTTAGATAATGCTACTGGTAATATAACTACTTTAAAAAACGGCACACAAGAAATAAATGGTGGTACGGAGTTTCCCAAAGTTAAAGATACCACATCAATCCCACGCGGACTTTTGCTCAACCGATACAGCCGGAGGGCTGGATAACAAGAA
>NZ_CFQVBI010000037.1:0-1642 GCF_986095205.1 Megamonas sp.
TCTTGTATATATTATTTAAGATTTAAGCTATGTTTAATATTCTTAATCCTTCATTTCTAATATTTATAGCTGCATTTACATCTCTGTCATGATGTGTTTTACATTTAGGACAGTTCCATTTTCTAACATTTAAATCTTTTACTTCAGTATTTTTATATCCACAAACATGACATAATTGGCTTGAAGGATAAAATTTGTCTATTTTGACAATAATCCTGCCAAACCATTTGGCTTTATATGTTAGTTGTCTCATAAACTCTGACCAGCTAACATCAGCTATATTTCTTGCTAATTTATGATTTTTCATCATGTTTTCAACCTGCAAATCTTCAAGACAGATTACATCATAATTTCTGATAAGTTGACATGTTACTTGATGAAGTAAATTATGTCTTTGGTTGACAATTCTATCATGCAACTTTGCCACTTTTACTCTAGCCTTTTCCCAATTTGAACTTCCTTTTGTTTTTCGAGAAAGTTCTCTTTGAAGCTTAGCTAATCTAGTTAGTGATTTTTGCAAGTATTTAGGATTGCTATATTTTATTGCATCTGAGGTTATGACAAAATCCTTTATTCCTAAATCTAAACCGACATATTTATTCGTTTTGATAAATTCAGGTTGAGGCACATCTGTACAACATAGTGCAACGTAATATTTTCCACTAGGAGTCTGTGATACTGTCGCACTTAAAATCCTACCTTCTATTTGGTAATATTTATCTCTTATTTTTATCTTGCCTATTTTAGGTAGTTTTATTTTATTTCCTAAAAATACAATGTTGTTATTTGTCATATTTGTTTTGTACGATTTATAACGATTCTTTTTAGATTTGAATTTAGGAAAGCCTGCTTTTTGTCTGTTAAAAAAGTTTTTATATGCTGTATCCAAATTCTTTAAAGCATTTTGTAAAGAGGATTTATCTGGTTCTTTGAGCCACTTTTTTTCTTTTTTTAATTGAGTAAGCTCTTTTGAACATTCGTTATAACTTATAGTCTTCTTATTTTGTTCATATACTTTAATTCTTTTATCTAAAAAGTAATTATATATAAAACGTACACAGCCAAAAGTTTTTTGAAGTAAACACTCTTGTGTTTTGTTGGGGTATATCCTAAATTTATAAGCTTTTTCCATAATAAACACTTACTCTTTCTAATGAATAAACATATCTTCTGCCATATATTACTTCCATATTGTCACTCAATATAATCATGACATATCTATAGTAATATAACAAGTGTTTATATATTAACTGCTTATTTTAAATAATATATACAAGAACTCTAGGTTCTACTTTAGTCGTATTATGAGGTCTCGTTCATATAGAAACGCTACTTTCTATACAGTTCTCTTATGAACTTCCGTTACTTTCATAACGGCACAGACTATATCTTATCCCTCAGCTTTACCTGTTAGAGTCTGTCCACTTCCTCAGTCAATCGCTTACTGAGTACTTCCCTCAAGAGGAATAGTCGTTGAACGTTCTCCTATTCGGAGCTTCGCTGCTGATTATCCATTTTTCAGCACTTAGGATTTAACCTTATGCTATATATCTGATTTTTTCTGCTTTCGCCACATTCACGCTTAACTTTATTTCATGTTTACGTTGTAGTTCAGATATCTTTAGGGTTTTCCAGCAATTCA